>DASVIY010000023.1:0-12214 GCA_036386195.1 Acidimicrobiia bacterium
GGCGGCGGTCGCACGGGGCATCACCGACATCGTTGCGAGTGAGCCGTCCCCCGTGCGGCGCGCGCTGGTCGAGCAACTCGGCGCGACGGCCGTCACTCCCGACATGCTTGTGGCCCCGCGATCGCCCAACCGGATCGTCGACGAGCCGTTCGATGTCGCGCTCGAGTGTTCGGGACGCGCCGACGCGATGGAGGCCGCGCTCGGCCAGCTCAAACGCGCCGGCACGCTCGTGCTCGTCGGCGCAGGTATGAAGCCGCCGAGCTTCGATCCCAATCGCATCCTGCTCAACGAGCTGGTGATCACCGGCGCGTGCACCTATGATGCCGGCGGCTTCGACGTCGCGCCCGAGCTGCTCGCGTCGCCCGACTTCCCGACCGATCTGCTCGTCGAGCGTGACGACGTGCCGCTCGAAGGCCTGTTCACCGCGATCGAGCGGCTCGCGTCGGGCGAGATCCCCGCGAAGGTCATGATCGCCCCCAACCGAGGACGCCCATGACTGACCAAACGATTCGCAAGCCAAGGTTCAACCACGTCGCGATGACCGTGCCCGCCGACCTGCTCGGCGAGGCGGGCCGCGCCGACATCCTGCGGTTCTACGGTGACGTGTTCGGCTGGCAGGAGCACCCGACCGAGACGGTCGACGGCAAGAAGCTCGTGCTGCGCGTGCACAGCAACGAGCAGTTCGTGTTCCTCATCGCCGACGATCCGCCGATGATCTGCCCACGTCTCGATCATTTCGGCATGTCGGTGGCCACGATCGCCGAGCTCGACGACGCGCTCGCCCGCGCCAAGGCGTTCGCCGCCCATGACGACCGCGTCGACGTGATCGACAAGAAGACCGACGACTTCGGGATACTGAAGCTCACGAGCTTCTACGTCGGCTTCCTGCTGCCCATGATGGTCGAGATCCAGCATTACGAGTACACCCCCCGAGCCGGCCAGTGACCGGCACGCCCATCAAGTACGGCGCCTTCGCGCCGCAAGGTTGGAAGCTCGAGTACAGCGGATGGGGCGCCGCCGACGCGTGGGCCCGCACCGTCGAGGTTGCACGGCTCGCAGAGCAGGCGGGGTACGAGCACTTGTGGGTCTACGACCATGTCGAGACGGTGCCGCGCCGCGAGCCCACCCACATGTTCGAGGCGTTCACCACGCTCGCCGCGCTCGCGACACAGACGTCGGGCATCCGCCTCGGCCAGCTCGTGACCTGCTCCACCTACCGCAACGCGGGGTTGCTGGCGAAGGAAGCTGCCACCGTCGACGTGATCTCCGGCGGCCGGCTGATCCTCGGTCTCGGCGCGGGGTGGTACGACCGTGAGTACCGGGCGTACGGCTACGAGTACCTGTCCAACCGCGAGCGCCTCCGCGTGCTCGAGGAGACGGTCATCGTCGTGAAGCGACTCTGGACCGAGGAGACGGTGACGTTCGACGGCGAGCACCTCCACTTCGACGGCGCCTACTGCGATCCCAAACCGCTCCAGCAACTCCCGGAGATCTGGATCGGCGGCGGCGGCGAGAAGGTCACCTTGCGCATCGCGGCCGAGCACGCCGACGCGACCAACTGGCAGACCGACCTCGACGAGTTCGTGCACAAGTCGCAGATCCTGCGGGAGCACTGCAAACGGATCGGGCGTGACTTCGACTCGATCGTGCGCACGCACGCGCCCGACTGCGCACTGTTCGACACCGAGGCCGATCTCAAGAAGTGGCTCGCGACGCCGTCCGGAGGCAACCTCTGGGGCCGCGGCGACGACGACGGCTACCTGCACGACAACTTTGTCGGTACCGCCGAGCAGGTCGTCGAGAAGGTGCAGGGATTCGTCGACGCGGGATGTCGCGAGTTCGTGCTCTGGTTCCGCGACTACCCGTCGACCGAGAGCCTCGGGCGCTTCATGGCCGAAGTCGCGCCCAAGATCACGAGCTGACGCCGGGCGCGTCGGGCGCGAGCTCAGTGGACCGCCGAGACCACGGAAACGAAGAGCCCGGTGTTACCGTTTCGGCCATGAAGGTCGCTCCTGACGCGCCGGCGCGCGCCCCGGCCTCCACGCCTGCTGCATCCACGTCGGGGCGCGGGTCGTCACTCTCCGGCGGCAGGCTCATCGTCGCGGGAATTGTCATCGCCATCGTCGCCGGCGTGGCGTTGCGCTTCGTCACCCGTTCCGATCTCTGGCTCGACGAGGCGCTCTCGGTCAACATCGCCAAGCTGCCGCTCGATCAGTTGCGCGAGGCGTTGCGGCACGACGGTGCACCGCCGCTCTATTACCTGCTGCTCCACGGCTGGATCCAGGTCTTCGGCTCCGGCGATGTCGCCGTACGCGCCTTGTCGGGCGTGTTCTCGGTCGCGACGCTGCCCATCGCCTGGTGGTGCGGCCAGCGCCTCGGGGGACGCCGGCTCGGCTGGGTCGCGGTGCTCGTGTTCGTGTCTTCGCCGTACGCGATCCGCTACGCGACGGAATCCCGCATGTACTCGATGCAGATGTTCCTGGTGCTCGCGGGCTATCTCGCGCTCGTGCGGGCCCTGGAGCGGCCGGCACTCGGTCGCCTCGCGCTCGTCGCGGTGATCGCTTCGGCGTTGATGTACACGCAATACTGGTCGATGTACCTCCTGGCGGTGGTCGGCATCGGCCTTGTCTTCCGCGCGGTGCGCGCCCCGACGCTCGACGAACGCCGGGCCGCGCGATCGGTGATCGTCGCGATGATCGCCGCGGGCATCACGTTCCTGCCGTGGCTGACGACGTTCCAGTATCAGCTCGCGCACACGGGCACCCCATGGGGTGATCCGATCCTGCCGACGTCCGGCTTCGCCGACTCGATCATCGGTTTCGCGGGCGGCGCCGACCACTCCGAAGCGTTTGTGTTCCTCCTGCCGATCCTGCTGCTCCCGTTGCTCGCATTGTTCGGACGTGCCGTCGACAATCGCCGGGTCGAGCTCGATCTCCACACCGTGCCGGGCATCCGTTGGGAGCTCGCGGCGGCCGTCGGGGGCCTCGGCCTCGGGCTCATGGCCGCGTACGCCGGCGGCACCGCCTTCGAGGCCCGCTACGCGGCGATCGCGTTTCCGTTGTTCGCGCTGGCGATCGCCTACGGCACGCTCGTCTTCGCCGATCGGCGGCTCTTTGTCGGCGTGGTTGTCGTGGTGACCATCCTCGGGTTTGGCGGGGGTGCGCGCGCCGCCTACGAGCAGCGCACGCAGGCGTCGCAATCAGCCGACTACATCCGGGCCCATGCCCGCCCCGGTGACGTCGTCGTCTACTGCCCCGACCAGCTGGCACCCGATACGAGCCGTTTGCTCGCGGGCGGCCCGCGGCTCACGCAATTCACGTTCCCGAGCTTTGACTCGCCCAAGTTCGTCGACTGGGTCGACTATGCCGACCGGAACCGCCGCACCGATCCGGCGGTGTTCGCGCGCAAGACGTTGCAGCGCGCGGGCCGTCGCACGATCTGGTACGTCAACGTCGAGGGATACCGCAATGTCATCGGGAAGTGCGACGCGGTCGGCGCCGCCCTCGCGGCCGCCCGACCGGGTGCCGTCGCCAGAGTCGCGCCCGATAACGACCTCTTCGAGTTCATGGGCCTGACCGAGTATCCCGCGCGGTGATCAAACAGTCCCGCGGGCGCGGCTGGTCCAACTTCTTCGGGCGCGACCTGGGCCACGCGTTCGTACCGTGGCTCCTCGCGCGCGTCTGTGTGCTGGGGGCGCTCGCGGTAGCGCGCTACGGGCTCGAGGACGCGCACCTGCGCCGTCCCGTGCAGGCGAAGCAGGGGCTCTTCGCCTGGGATGCCGCTTACTACCGGGCCATCGCCGAAAGCGGTTACCAGTCAGGGCGCAACACCTTGCGCTTCTTCCCGCTCGTGCCGCTGCTCTCGCGGTGGCTCGGCGTGGTGATGTTCGACCATACGGCCGCAGCGCTGCTCGTGGTCGCGAGCGTCTCGGCGCTCATCTTCGGGGCGTTGCTGTACGCGCTCGCGCTGCGCGAGACGGGCGACCAGCGGCTTGCGAACCGCGCCGCGTGGTTCGCCGCCATCTTCCCGCCGGCCATGGTGCTCGTGCTCGGCTACGCCGAGGCCACGCTGATGGCGCTCTCGGTCGGGATGTTCATCGCGCTCCGCTCGCGTCGCTGGGCGCTCGCCGCGCTGCTCGGCGTGCTCGCGGGGCTGTGCCGCCCGATCGGGGTCCTCCTCGTGATCCCCGCGCTGATCGAAGCCGCAAGGCATTGGCAACGCATACCGAGAGCCGAGCGCATCACACGCGGCGCGGCGGTCGTCTCGCCGCTCGTCGGTACCGGCATCTTCCTCGCATGGGCCGGCGGCGTGTACGGCGACTGGCTGGAGCCGCTGCGCCAGCAGACGTCCAAGCGGCTGCGCGGCGGATTCGAGAACCCCGGCACCCGGATCGGCCACGCGTTCGGCGATCTGTTCGGCAACAAGTTCGGATCCGGGCTTCACGTCGTGTGGGCACTGCTGTTCATCGTGGTGATCGTCGTGTTGGCGCGGCGGCTGCCCTCGTCGTACGCCGCGTACGCCGCCGCGACCGTGCTGCTCGGCCTCTCCGCCCACAACCTCGACTCGTTCGAACGCTACGCGATGAGCGCGTTTCCCCTCGCGCTCGGCGTCGCGCTGATCACCGGCCCGGAGGAGGTCGAGAAGGCTGCGCTCGTGCTGTCGGCCGCCGGATTGATCGGCTACGCGATGTTGGCGTTCCTCGGCGTCTCGGTGCCGTAATCGTGGTCACGCGCGCGCGGGCCGCCGCCCACCCGCAAATGGCTATGAATCGACCCTTTGAGCGCCTGCTCCCGTAGACTGAGACGATCCTGAACGGCCGGCCTGCTGGGCCGGCGCCGAGGCAGGACAGCCCGATCAGTCCGCTTTCGTTGCCTCTCTGACCAGTCCTCGCAACCCTCCGGAGCAGCCGGCGTGCCGACGAACGACCAGCCCAACGTAGTGATCATCGGAGCCGGACCTGCCGGGCTCACGGCCGCGTACCAGCTCACCAAGCGCGGCGTGGCGTCAACCGTGCTCGAAGCCGACACCGTCGTCGGCGGTATCAGCCGCAGCGTGGAACGCGACGGCTGGCGTTTCGACATCGGCGGCCACCGGTTCTTCACCAAGGTGAAGCCGGTCGAGGACCTGTGGACGGAGATCCTCGGCAAGGACGAGTTCCTCCGTCGGCCGCGCATGAGCCGCATCTTCTACAAGGGCCAGCTGTACGACTACCCGCTCGTTCCGATGAACGCGCTGAAGAACCTCGGTTTCATCGAAGCCGCGCGCTGCGTGCTCTCGTACCTCTGGGTGCGGATCAAGCAACCGAAGGATCAGAGCAACATCGAGGGGTTCATCGCCGGACGTTTCGGGTGGCGCCTGTACCGCACCTTCTTCAAGACCTACACCGAGAAGCTGTGGGGCGTGCCGTGCACCCAGATCCAAGCCGACTGGGGCGCGCAGCGCATCAAGAACCTCTCGTTGTTCCGTGCCGTGCGGGAAGCGCTGACGCCGAAGTTCCTGAAGAGTCGCGACAAGTCGAAGCAGGTCACGAGCCTCATCGACGAGTTCAACTATCCGAAGTACGGCCCCGGTCAGATGTGGGAGAAGTGCACCGAGCTCGTCACGGCCAAGGGCACCAAGGTCGTGTTCAGCTCCGATGTCACCAAGGTGCACCACGCCGGTGGTGCCGCGGTCGCAGTCACCGCCGAGACCGACGGCGCACTCACGCGCTACGACTGCACGCACGTCATCTCGTCGATGCCGATCGGCGCGCTCGTCGAGGCCATGGACCCGCCTCCGCCGCCCGAGGTGCTCGCGGCGGCACGGGCACTCGCCTACCGCGACTTCATGACGGTGGCCCTGGTCGTGCCCGAGGACGCGGGGTTCGAAGACAACTGGATCTACATTCACGATCCCGAGGTGAGCGTCGGGCGCATTCAGAACTTCGGGCAGTGGTCGCCGTATCTCGTCAAGGACGGGCGCACCTGTCTCGGGCTCGAGTTCTTCGTGACCGAAGGCGACGAGATGTGGACCAAGCCCGACGATCAGCTCATCGAGCAGGGCAAGCGCGAGCTCCAGGCGCTCGGGCTCGTCGAGCCCGGCCGGGTGGAGGCGGGCTACGTGGTGCGGATGCCGAAGGCGTACCCGATGTACGACGGCACGTACAAGGCCAACGTCCAAACGATGCGCGACTGGCTCGACGCCAACACCCCCAACGTCTATCCCACCGGTCGCAACGGGATGCACAAGTACAACAACCAGGATCACTCCATGTACACGGCGATGCTGTCGGTCGACAACATCTTCGGTGCCGACCACGACGTCTGGAACGTCAACGTCGAGGCCGAGTACCACGAGGAGACCCATCCCGACACCGAGGACACGGAGCCGATCAGCTGAGCACGACCGGCGGCACTCACGGGCCTCGGGCCGACGGAGCGCCCCCGACCGACGCGTCCACGACCGAGGCCGCGGTCGACGACGCCGGACCCGCATACCCGGCCGACGCCGAACCCGCACATCCGGCCGACGCCGGCTTGGCCACGGTCGCGAACCGGGCCCACTTCCCATGTTTCGACGGCCTGCGCGCAATTGCAGCCATCTCGGTGCTGCTGCTCCACGTCGGGTTTCAAAGCGGCTACAGCATCAACGGTCGCTTTGGTGCGCTCTTCGCCCACGGCGACGTGGGCGTACCGATCTTCTTTCTCATCTCCGGGTTCCTGCTCTACCGGCCGTTTGTCTCCGCGCATCTCGACGGGCGACCGCCACTCGAGGCCCGGCGGTTCTTCTGGAACCGATTCCTACGGATCGTGCCCGCGTTCTGGATCGCACTGATCCTCATCTCGATCTTTTTCGGGTTCGAGAACGGCGCGTTGCATTCGCCGCGCGACTTCATCACCTACTTCGGGTTTGCTCAGATCTATGACCCGATCCGCTTCTTCGGCGCCATCAACCAGGCCTGGAGCCTCGGCACCGAGATGACCTTCTACCTGTTCCTTCCGCTCTACGCATGGGCCGTCCACATGATCGCCGTGCGGGCCCGCTCACGCCTTCGTGTCGAGGTCATCGGCCTCGTGGTGATGTACGTCACGAGCGTCGCGTTCCGGTTGGCGGTGTTCGCCGCCGACCCGTACTGGCGCCACACACACGTCGCCGCGAAGGGTGCCCCGCGCGCGTTCCTCGCCGCGAGCTACTGGCTCCCGAGCTACCTCGACTTGTTCGCGATGGGCATGGGTCTGGCGTTGCTCAGCGCGTGGGCCGCACGCCAGACGACCCCCAACCGGGTGGTGGAGCTCATCGGTCGGCTGCCGTGGGTGTGGTGGTTGCTCGCGGCTGGCACGTACTGGATCGTCTGCACCCAAGTGGGCCTCCCGCGTGACCTGACGATCCTCACCGGCCGGCAGTTGGTGGTGCGGCAGCTCCTGTACGGGCTCACCGCACTCTTCCTGCTCGTACCGGCCGTGTTCGGACCGCCGCATCGCGGAGGGGTGCGTGCGTTTCTTCAATGGCGTCCGATCGCGTACATCGGCTTGGTGTCGTACGGCGTCTACCTGTGGCAGGAAGCGTGGATACCCCAGGTGCAGAGCTGGTTCCACTGGAGGCTGTTCGGCGGACATGTCGTGCAGATTCTCGTGGTGTCGTTCGCGTTCACCTTGGCGACGGCGACGCTCAGCTACTTCATCGTCGAGCGGCCGGCGCTACGGCTCAAGAGCCATATGCCGTTCCGGCGCCGCGCACCGGCGGTGTCAGCACCGTGACGGTGAAACCCGATGTCGTGAGCGACGGGTCGGACGCGAGCAGCGGCCTGGCGGGCGAGCCCGCGCATCCGGCCGACGCGAGCAATCCCGTCGTCGCGAATCGGGCGCACTTCCCCGGCTTCGACGGACTGCGTGCCATTGCCGCCATCGCGGTGCTGCTCACCCACGTCGGCGCAGCCGCCGGGTCGTACCCGAGCACGTACTGGGGAAAGTTCCTCGCCCACATGGACGCCGGCGTGGCGATCTTCTTCTTGTTATCGGGCTTTCTGCTCTACCGCCCGTTCGTGTCGGCACATCTCGCCGACCGGTCCGCGCCACGCCTCGGCGACTTCTACTGGCGTCGCGCGTTGCGCATCCTGCCCGCCTACTGGCTCGTGCTCACGGTGACCATCCTCGTGTTCGGCACGGTGCACCTACACAACGCCGGCGACGCGTTCTACCTCTACGGGTTCGCGCAGATCTACTCCCGTGCACACCTGTTCACCGGGATCGTGCAGGCGTGGAGCCTGTGCGTCGAGATCAGCTTCTACCTCTTCCTGCCGTTGTTCGCGCTCGCGATCCGTGCGCTCGCGATTCCTATCGCCCGCCGGTTCCACGCGGAGCTCATCGCCGTGAGCAGCCTGATCGTGATCGGCCTCGGCACCCATGCGCTCTTGTTGTGGAGCCACTCGCAGGCCACACCGTCCACCTTGTGGCTGCCGTCGCAGCTCGACCTGTTCGGGCTCGGCATGGGCCTCGCGGTGATGAGCGTCTGGGTCGAGCGTCGCGGGTCGGCTCCGAGGTGGATCGAGGCGATCGGCAGGTATCCGGCGGTGTGGTGGGTGCTCGCGGGCCTGACGTTCTTCGTGATCTCGACGCAGCTCGGCCTCAGCGCCGACACGCTCAACATCACGAAGCGCCAGGAGATGCTCAAGCAGGTGTTCTACGGCGCGACCGGGTTCTTCTTGTTGCTGCCCGCCGTGTTCGGCAACCAGGAGCGCGGCCGGATCCGGTGGTTCCTGCGCTCTCGCGGTGTCGCGTGGGTCGGCCTCGTGTCGTACGGCGTGTTCCTCTGGCACAAGGACATCATCGAGCTGATCGCTCCCGACAACGCCTTTGGGCAGCCGGTCCTGCCGTCGTGGATTCCCGCGCCGCATTTCCTGTCGCTGCTCGTCCTCACCCTGGCGTTCACGCTCGTCGCCGCGGCGTTGAGCTACTACATCGTCGAGCGACCGGCGTTGCGGTTGAAGCGGCGTCCACCGTGGCGGCGCAACACCGGAGCGCCGGTCCGGGCGGCGGACACACCCGCGGCCTAGCCTGGCATCGACGTGCGTACCCTCATCATCATCCCCGCGTACAACGAGGAAGCCGCACTTCCCGCCGTGCTCCAAGAGCTTGCCGATCGCGCCGAGGAGCACGACGTGCTCGTCGTCGACGACGGGTCGAGCGATCACACCACCGACGTCGCCAAGCGTGCCGGTGCGACCGTGATGACGCTGCCGTTCAACCTCGGCGTCGGCGGGGCGTTGCGCGCCGGCTTCCGGTACGCGGTCGCGTGCGGCTACGACCGCAGCATCCAGTTCGACGCCGACGGCCAGCACGATCCGGCCGAGATCAAGAAGTTGCTGCACGCACTCGACGAGGGTGCCGACATGGCGATCGGCAACCGCTTCGGTGGCGACGTCGACGAGTACGACGTCGGCGCGGCTCGCGGGGGAGCGATGGCCGCGCTCCGGGTGGTCGTGCGGTTGCTGACCGGTCGGCGGTTCTCCGACACGACGTCGGGGTTCCGGGCGTTCAACCGGCCCGTGTTCGAGATGTTCGCCCGCGAGCTGTCGGTCGAGTACATGGGCGACACCGTGGAGGCACTGTTGCTCGCGCTGGCCCACGGGTTCACGGTGGTGGAGGTCCCGACGCGGATGCGGGGCCGTGCGGGCGGCGCGCCGTCGCAACGAAATCTGCGGCTCGTGTACCGGTATCTGCGCACGATGCTCGTGCTCGCGTGCACCGCGTCGAGGCGACGGGCCCGCTCGCGCCGGTCGGCGCGATGAACGCGCCGACCCGCGTGCTCGTCGCGGTGATGCTCATCGGGTCGCTGCTGTGGCTGTTGCGTCTCGTTCGCCGCCGGCAGTTGCGGGCCAAGTACGTGCTGCCGTGGCTCTTCGCCGTGCCGGTGCTCTCGCTGCTCGCGCTCTGGCCGTGGCTGCTGCACCGGGGCGCCGACGCGCTCGGGGTGCAGTACCCGCTCGGAGCCTTCTTGCTGCTCGGTCTCGCGTTCGCCTTGCTCCTGCTCGTGCACACGTCGTGGGAGCTGTCGCGCCTCGAGGAACGGGCGCGTTCGCTTGCGGAGGAGTTGGCGCTGTTGCGGGCCCGCATGTTCGACCGCGGTGATCTCAGCGACGGCATGCCACCCGATCCGGCGAGCGATGCCGACCGCCGGTAACCGGTTTCGACCCCCCGACCGTTTGTGCGATCGTGGCCCCTATACGGGGCCCGATCGCACAATCGCATGCACGAGAGCGGCCGCGACCGAACCGCAGTTTTCGCAGCCCGGCCGGTAACGTTGGCGCCCGTGACGACCCGCACGAAGCACTTCTTCCTCTGGCTGTCGCTGCTCACGGTCGTCGGCTTGGCGGTGCGGATCTTCTACGCCTACCACTACAAGTGGGGCCAGGCCATCGGCGGCGACGCCTTCTATTACCACTACCAGGCCAACGGCCTGATCCATGGCGACGGGTTTCAGTGGTACCGCGACTTGCACAACGGACACGTGATCCCACGCGGCGCGTCGGCCGACCATCCGCCCCTCGCACCGCTGTACTACGCGGCGTTCTCGCTCGTCGGCTTGTCGAGCTTCCACTGGCACATGATCGCGAGCTGCCTGCTCGGCGCGGGCACCGTCTTCGTCTGCGGCCTGGTCGGGCGCGAGGTCGTGGGGGAGCGCACCGGCCTGATCGCCGCGGCCATCGCCGCGGTGTACGCCAACCTGTGGGTGCAAGACCCGCTGGTGACCTCCGAGACGATCACGTTCTTCATGGTCGCGATCGTCATCCTGCTGTCGTACCGGTTCTGGCGGAAACCGAGCGTGCCGCGGGCGTTGTGGCTCGGCGCCATGTGCGGCGTCGCCATGCTCACGCGCGCCGAAGTCGCCCTGTTTCTCCCGATCGTGCTGTTGCCGTTGGTGTGGCGGGTCAAGACGTGGGACGTGCGCCGCCGGCTCGGCGTGATCCTGGCGGGCTGCGCGCTCGCGGCCCTCGTGATCTCGCCATGGGTGATCCGGAACATGACCGCGTTCCGCTATCCGCTCTATCTCTCGGGTGGCGCGGAGATCACGATCGCGAGCGCCAGCTGCGACACCACCTATTACGGCCCGTTGCTCGGGTGGTGGAACCCGAAGTGCGTGCTCGACCGACCGGTGCCCAAGGGCGACGCGTCGGAGCAGGCGCGTGAGTGGCGCCGCCGCGCGTTCGCGTACATCCGGGCGCACGAAGACCGATTGCCGGCGGTCGAGCTCGCTCGCTTGGGTCGCGTCTTCGAGCTGTACCACCCCGGCGCGCCATGGGGCACGCCCAACATCAATCAGAAGATCCTGTACGACCGCGTCGAGGGCCGCGCGCCCGGCGCGGCGCAAATCGCGCTCGCCCAGTACTACCTGCTCGCGCCGCTCGCGATTCTCGGCGCGGTGCTGCTCTGGCGCCGGAAGGTCACGCTGCTGCCGTTCCTGGCGACGTTCGTGATCGTTGTCTGCGCGGTGCTCATCGCCTTCGGCAACACGCGCTATCGCGCGCCGCTCGAGATCACGCTCGTTGTCCTGCCGGCGGTCGTTATCGACGCTGCGATCACCCGTTGGTGGAGAAAGCCGCCGGTGCCGGAGGCCGAGCCCGACCCGTCGCCCGACGCCACGCATGACGACACCGATGTCGCGGCGCCGCTCGAGCCCGCGGGAACGCCGGCCGGCCCGCATTGAGCATCGCTCCCGACGACGTCACCGCGCCGCGGGAATGGTTTCCGTGCATCGACGGCTACCGCGCGCTCGCCGCGATGGCGGTGCTCGCCCTGCATGTGTCGGTCGCGTCGGGTCTCGTGTTCCGCAAGCACTCGCTCGGCCTCACGCTCAGCCGCCTCGACGTCGGCGTTGCCGTCTTCTTCTTGATCTCGGGGTTCCTGCTCTACCGCCCCTTCGTCTCGGCGCACCTCACCGGCCGCGCGCCGATGCCCCTCTCGCGCTACTTCCGGGCGCGCTTCCTCCGCATCTTCCCCGCGTACTGGCTCGCGCTCACGTTCGCGGTGTACGTGTTTCAGCAGCCGGGGCCCAAGCACCAGATCAACAATGTCGGTGACTTCATCTCGTATTACGGGCTGCTCCAGCAGTACACGAGGCACCACAGCTACGGCGGGATCCAGCAGGCCTGGACGTTGTGCGTGGAGCTCGCCTTCTATGTCTTCCTGCCGTTGTACGCGTGGGCAATCCGCGGTATCGCGCGCCGCGTCGGCCGGAT
>DASVIY010000024.1:0-2896 GCA_036386195.1 Acidimicrobiia bacterium
CGAGGCTCGCGGTCGGCTCGTCGAGGAACAGCACCTCCGGCCGGTTCACCAGCGACTTGGCCAGCAGCACGATCGTCTGCTGGCCGGTCGACAGGCTCATGCCGGGCCGGGCAAGGAAGTCGTGGAGGCTCAGCAGGTCGGCGACGTCGGCGATCGCGGCGTCGGGATCGGGCACTTCGTAGAGCTCGCAGTAGATGCGGAGAAGCTCGCGGACGCGCAGCCGCCACGGCAGCTGGACGTACGACGCGGTGAAGCCGGTTGGCTTGAGCGCAGCGCTCCGGTCCGCGACGACATCGCGGCCGAGGATCTTGATCGAGCCCGATGTGGGCAGCGTGAGCCCGAGCAGCATGTGGATCGTGGTCGTCTTGCCCGCGCCGTTGGGCCCGAGCAACGCGCAGACCTGACCACGCGGCACGCTGAACGTCACGCCGTCGATCACTCTTCGGCCGCCGAAATCCTTGACCAGATCAGCGACTTCGAGCGCGTTCATTCGGCTCAGGCTATCGGCACCGACGTTCGTGTTCCCTCGAGAATTTCGGTCTGGTCCGGTCCGTGAACGACGCGGCTACCGGGATGCGGTCACGCGGGCCAGCATGCGCGACAGGCGGGCGCGGTTGTAACGCTGGATGATGATGCACGGCACGTTGGCGATCACGCCGTAGGCCGCCATCACGAGCCCGAGCCACCAGGGGTTCCACAGGAAGAAGAACGGGGTCGCGCCCATCACCAGCCAGTGCGTGAGCTCGGCTCGCCTGGTCTCGGCGATGAACCGTTCGAGATATGCGCGGTCGCGGCGGGCCACGTGACGCTTCGAGAACCCACCGGCGAACAGCGTGCCCGCCTCGGGGAGCAGGTCTTTCCATCGTTTGATCCGCAGGCGTCGCTCGTAGAACGACGGGTCTTGTTCGACGCGTTTCAGGCGCAACAGGCCGGCGTCGCGTTGCAGTCGAGCAACGGGAATCTTGTGCGCGGCGTATCCGGCGGCTGCACTCCACCCCGCCCACACGCCGGCATCCAGCAGCGCCAACCAGGCGTTGCGCTCGGTGACGACACTCATCGCGACCGCGCGCCTCTCACGGGTATCGAACGGCCCTTCCAGTGCACCTCGCCTCGCGCCATCAGCACGAGCGACCAGACGAAGATCGCAACGAAGGCGAACGCCGGGATCGGATACAGCAGCGCGGTCACCACACCGAAGTTGCCGACCTGGCGCAGCATGACGAACAGCTGCACGGCGTAGGCGCCGTATGCGACCCATACGATCGCGCCCGGACCCGACCCTCCCGCGACGAGGTCGATCGCACCGCGCCACGCGTTCCATCCCGCGAACAGGGCGCCCGCCACCCAGAGGAACGTCAGCGCGATGCGCCAGAGCGGCGTGGTGCCGGCACCGGTGGAGAAGTTCTTGCTCCAGCCCTCGACGAGCTGACGTACGCCGCGCGGATACATGCGAAAGCTGATCGCGCCGCGGCCGCCGACGCTGTCGACCGGTTGGCCGGCAGCTTGCATCCGGCGCGCGAGCGCGACATCTTCGAGCACCGAACCGCGCACCGACTCGTGGTCGCCGTGCGCGAGGTAGTCGTCGCGGCGCACGGTGACACAGGCTCCGAACGCGCCTGACACGCGTCGCGGGCGCCACAGCGCCGACGTGCCCACGCCCATCACCGCGATGACGTTGAACAGCGCCGAGAACCGTTCGTAGGGGCGCTGCATGCGGTGGTACGGCTGCACCGAGACCAGTCCCCCGCGACGCGAGCGGTACGCGACCACGCGCTCGACGAGATCAGGCTCGGGTTCGGTGTCAGCATCGAGGAACACGAGCACGTCGCCGCGGGCAGCCTGCGCGCCCTGCCACGACGCCCACGCCTTGCCGGTCCAGCCGTGCGGCAGGTCGGCAGCAGTGACCACCTCGACGCCCGCGGTTCGCGCGACGGCTGCCGTTGAATCGTGGGAGTGATCGTCGACCACGATCACCTCGTCGGGCGACGCGGTCTGGCGGGCCAGCCCCCGCAGGAGCTTCGGGAGCTGCCCGGCCTCGTCGCGCGCCGGCACGATGACCGACACCGTGCGCGTCGACGAGCGGGCGATGCGGGTCGAACGGCTGAGCACCCGGACGCGAAAGCACAGGAGCCAGCCGGCGAGCCACGCGAGCAACAGGAACACGCCCGGGCCGTCCAGCGTCTGCCTCCCCCGATCATTCGCACATGGCGTCGTGAGGTCTTCACCGCGGCGCCATCGTAGGGATCGCCGGCGGCGGCTGCGCCGGTCGAGCCGCGCAGTAGGGTCGCCATCGATCGACCGTCCCGAGGAGCACATATGGACTTCGAGCTCAGCCCCAAGGCAATCGAGCTGCGCGCGCCGCTGCAGGAGTTCATCGACACCCGCGTCGACCCGGCAACCGAGGTCTACGACACGCAGGTGCGCGAGTCGGGCGATCCACACTTCCACCCGCCGGTCATGGAAGAACTCAAGCGCGAAGCCCGCGAGGGCGGTCTGTGGAACCTCTTCCTTCCCAACGACCGATTCGGCGTCGGGCTGTCCAACCTCGACTACGCGCCACTGTGCGAGCTGATGGGTCGGAGCCCGCTCGCACCCGAGGCCACCAACTGCGCCGCGCCCGACACCGGCAACATGGAGCTCCTCGCCGAGTTCGGTACGCCGGAGCAGCGGGACGAGTGGCTCGTGCCGCTGCTCGAGGGCGAGATCCGATCCTGCTTCGCGATGACGGAGCCGTGGGTCGCGAGCTCCGACGCCACCAACATCCAGTCGCGCATCGAACGCGACGGCGATCACTACGTGGTCAACGCGCACAAGTGGTGGACGAGCGGCGCAGCGTCGAGCCGTTGCACGTTCGCGATCCTCATGGGCGTATCAGACCCCGACGCCGATCCGCACC
>DASVIY010000025.1:0-2018 GCA_036386195.1 Acidimicrobiia bacterium
AAGCCGGGGCTGGGCATGCTGACTCCGACGGTCAGGACTCCCGGCTGGAGCGTGGGCGGCGGGTCGGCGAGCGCCGGCGGAACGGCCCAGAGGAGTGCCGCGGCGACCAGCACCGCGAGCAGGCGCGAACTCACGTCGACCTCGCGATCACGACCACCTGGGTGCCCACGGAGACGAAGTCGAAGACCCAGCGGGAGTCGTACTGCGTGACGCGCACGCATCCGTGCGAGGCCGCGTACGTGGGCACGTCCGGATATTGGTGCAGGGCGATGCCGCCGGTGAACGGCGACGCCCACAGGAGCCATTCGCGGAATGGCGTCGACCACCAGCGCGCGTACTTGGCGTAGACCGAGAAGGTACCGATCGGCGTCGGCGTCGACGGCTTGCCCGTCGAGACGTCGATCGCGCGCACGACCTCGTTGTCCTGGATGGCGAGCACGACCTGGCGATCGACGAGCACCTCGATCCTGCGCCCCGCGGGCCCCGACCTGATCGGGGTCGGGCGCTTCGCGGTCGCCAGCGCCTTGCGCGTGGGCGCGTCGGCGAGGCCCGTGCGCGACAGGCCCTGCCACTTCTGGAAGGCCACGAGAGCCGTCTGCGTGCCCGGCCCGTCCACGCCGTCGACGTTCGCGGGCAGCAGGTAGCCGAGCGCGGCCAGCTGCTCCTGCACGGCGCGCGTCGAGTTGGAGACCGGTCCCGTCGGAGGGGCAACGGGCGCGGTCGCAGGGACGTTCGGCGTCGCGAGTGCCGCGCGCGTCAGAGGCACCGTGGCGTCGACGCCGGGGAACAGCCCGATAGGCGTGCCCCCGTTGATGAGCACCCGCACCGCGGTCACGCCGGGCGCGGCGGTGACCGTGCTCACCACCTGGTCGAGCCGGGCGAGCGTGGTGTCGGTCGCGTTGCCCTGCATGAAGCCGGAGCCGAGATCGACGACTGCGACCGTCCCGTCCATCGTCACGCTGCGGATGCGCGTGCCCGGGGGCACGTAGCTGCGCAGCGAGCGCGCGGTCTCGTCGCTCGTCGGCCCGGTGACGAGCGCGCTCAGCGAGTCCTGCACGGTCGCGCCCGGTCGCTGCACGGCGACCAGCTGCTCGCCCTGGGCGAAGAAGACCTTGACCGACGTCGCCGTTCCGGCGGCGCCCGCGCTCACGCCGGCGAGCGTGAGGAGCACCGCCAGGAGCGTCGCGAGCCGAACAGCCGTGTTCCCCACCGGCGGAACGCTACCCGACGAGCGGGCAGCGATCGCCGGTTAGAACCCGGTTCTCTAGGACGTGCGCTGGAATGCGCTCATGTCGGGCGGCCCGAGCGCGGGCAGTGCCGTGCCCACGAGATCATGGTCGAGGCCGAGCGCCGTGCCCCTCGCCGCCCCGAGGTTCACCGAGGTGACACGGCCGTCGGCACTGAACGTCGGCGGAGCCGAGTTGACGCTCGCCGCGTCCTGGCCCGAGAGTGCCCGCCAGTTCGCGAACGACACGCGCGCGCCGTTCCAGGCCACGCGGAGCGCGCTCGGATCCGGGCTCGCATACCAGTTGGTGTCGGCGGAGAACGAGCCCACAAGACTCGCATCGTTGAGCAGGAACGCCGAGCCGAGCAGATCGGGATTGGTGTAGGCGAAGAGGTTGTTGCGCGACTCCACCTGGGCGGCGCTGACGATGAAGACCGCGGAGGCGTTGCCACTCGCGGTCGAACGGCCCGTCTGCTGCACCGTGTTGTTCCACAGGCGCACGCGCGCCGGAGTCGTGCCGGTCGTGATCAGCACGCCGTGCTGGAACCGGCCCTGGATGAGGTTGTACTCCACCGTCACGGCGACCGGGTTGTCGGATACCACAAGCCCGAACATGGACGAGGTGAGGCGGTTGTCGGCGACGAGGCCGGGACCGCCGGCGGCCTTGATGTCGGCGCCCGCGTTGTTGCTGATCTGGTTGCGCGCGATGGTGTAGTTGTTGGCCGTCGGCCCGGCATAGATGCCGTGCTCGAAGCCCACGCCATCGCCGTTGCCGGTGATCGTGTCGTCGACG
>DASVIY010000026.1:0-1625 GCA_036386195.1 Acidimicrobiia bacterium
TCACGCCGAACGCCACGTGGGGCGGCGGGCTCAGCAACGTCGATTACGCGCCGCTCTGCGAGATCATGGGCGGCAACCTGCTCACGGCCGAGGCCACGAACTGCGCGGCGCCCGACACCGGCAACATGGAGATCATCGCCCAGTTCGGCACCCCCCTGCAGAAGGAGCAGTGGCTCGCGCCGCTGCTCGACGGCGAGATCCGCTCGTGCTTCGCGATGACCGAACCGTGGGTGGCGAGCTCCGACGCCACCAACATCCAAAGTCGAATCGAGCGTGATGGCGATCACTACGTCGTCAACGCGCACAAGTGGTGGACGACTGGCGCCGCGTCACCGCGCTGCAAAGTGGCCATCGTGATGGGCGTCTCCAATCCCGATGCCGATCCCTACCACCGCCATTCGATGATCCTGGTGCCGTTCGACGCGGCCGGCTTCGAGATCGTGCGCAACTTGCCGGTCTTCGGCCACGACGCCGGCGGCGGCCACTCCGAGACGTTGTTCGACAACGTCCGCGTCCCCGCAACCAACCTGCTCGGTGAAGAGGGCGGTGGCTTCGCCCTCGCACAGGCCCGACTCGGTCCCGGGCGCATCCACCACTGCATGCGGGCGATCGGTCTGGCCGAGTGGGCCTTGCAGCTCATGTGCGAGCGCGCCCAACAGCGGATCGCGTTCGGCAAGCCCCTCGCGCAGCAAGGCGTCGTGCAGGATCGCATCGCAGAGTCGCGCATCGAGATCGAGCAGGCCCGACTGCTCACGATGAAGGCCGCCTGGCTGATGGACACCGTCGGCAACAAGGGCGCGCGTTTCGAGATCTCCGCGATCAAGGTTGTGGCGGCACGGGTCGCGACGACCGTGATCGACCGCGCGATCCAGCTGTTCGGCGGCGCCGGCGTGACCGACGACTGGCCGCTCGCGGCGATGTACGCGCACGCCCGCACCCTGCACCTCGTCGACGGCCCCGACGAGGTGCACATGATGCAGATCGCCCGCCGGGAGCTTCGCAAGTACGAGCGATCCGGCACCTAAGTTGCCCGCGTACGCTGCGGCCCGATGAAGGTACGCATCGGTTACGGGCTCGGCGCGCAACGCGGACTCGATCGCACGTCGTTGACCGAGCTCGTCGACGGCCTCGAAACGCGCGGCTTCGACTCACTCTGGCTCTCGGAGCGAGTCACCGCGCCGGCACCCGACCCGATCATCGGCCTCACGTTCGCCGCCGCACGCACGGAACGGCTCAAGCTCGGCACGAGCGTGCAAGTGCTGCCCGGACGCAATCCCGCGTTGCTCGCGAAAGAGCTCGCGAGCCTCGACGTGCTGTCGGACGGCAGGTTCCTCCCCGCGTTCGGTCTCGGCAACGTGGTCGCCGGTGAGCAACAGGCGTTCGGCGTCGCGCGCGAGGAGCGCGCGCCGTGGTTCAACGAGGCGCTGCCACTGATCCGACGTTTGTGGTCCGAGGACCGCGTCGACCATGACGGACCGCGTTTCCGCTACGAGCAGTTGACAGTGAGACCGAAGCCGGTCCAACAGCCGCTCGACGTATGGCTCGGTGGCCGAGCGCCGAGCGAGCTGCGGCGCGTCGGGCGGCTCGGTGACGGCTGGCTCGCCAGCTTCGTGACGCCCGACGAC
>DASVIY010000027.1:0-9225 GCA_036386195.1 Acidimicrobiia bacterium
AGATTGAAGCGGATCTTGTGGGCGAGGGGTGCCCGCGCGCCCATGTAGCCCACCAGACGCGAGCGGTTGGGCGTGCCGAAGAACGCAACGGAATCGCGTGCGAGCACGCGGTGCGCCTCGCCGATCACGCCGGGCGGATCCTGCACGTGCTCGAGCACGTGGTAGCAGTACAACGCGTCGAACGCGCCGTCGCGAAACGGGAGCCGGCTCGCGTCAGCCTTCAACAGCAGCACTCCGGGCTGATCGCTCTGCTCCTCGACTTCGAGGTCGATGCCCGTGACCGATGTACCCGACGCACGCGCGATGTGGTCCGCTTCGGTGCCCTCGCCGCAGCCGACGATGAGCACGTGCTTCGGCCTCGCGCCGCGGTCGCGTAGCAAGCCGGAGAAGAACTCCGCTTCCCAGTCGAAGCTTCCTTCGTAGCTCAAGGCATCCGGCCGGTCTGCCGCTACGACTCGGGGGTGAACTTGACCGGCATGCGGGTGATGCCGTTGATCAGCGTCGAGTGCAAGTGCTCCACGGAGCCCGCGAGCTCGAAGTCGGGCACACGGGTGAGCACCTCCTCGAACATCATCTTGATCTCGAGCTTCGCCAAGCTGGCACCGAGGCAGTAGTGCGGGCCGCGCCCACCGAACGCGATGTGCTCGTTGGGTGAGCGGCTGATGTCGAACGCCTGGGCGTCGTCGAAGATCTCCTCGTCGCGGTTGCCCGCGCCGTACCAGATCGTGACCTTGTCGCCGGCCTTGATCGCCTGGCCCCGCAACTCGGTGTCGGCGGTCGTGGTACGGCGGAAGTACTGCACCGGCGACACGTACCGGAGCATCTCGTCGACTGCGGTCGGCAGCAACGACAGGTCGTCGACGAGTCGCTCGCGCTGCTCGGGATTCTCCATGAGCGCGAGCATCCCGCCTGACATGAGATTGCGCGTGGTCTCGTTACCGGCGACCGCGAGCAACAGGAAGAACACGTTGAACTCGATGTCGGACAGCTTCTCGCCCTCGAGCTCCTTCGTGACGAGCTGCGTGACGATGTCGTCGAAGGGGCGTTCCTTGCGGGCGTCGGCCAGGCTCTGCGCGTAGGCGAAGATCTCCATCGCGGCGTCGGTCGCGTCCTCCTCGCCGTGGCCGTAGACCGGATCGTTGCGCCCGAGCATCCGGTTGCTCCACTCGAACACTTTGTGCCGGTCTTCGTGGGGCACACCCATGAGCTCGGCGATCACCACGAGCGGCAACTCGGCGGCGAACGAGGGAACGAAGTCGGCCCCACCCTTCTTCGCCACCTGGTCGACGATCGTGACCGCAGCGCGGTGGATGCTCGGCTCCATCGACGCGATGACTTTCGGCGTGAACCCACGGGCCACGAGCATGCGGAGCCGGGTGTGCTGCGGCGGATCCTGGTTGATCATCATCAGGTCGGTGCCGACGCCGGGCTCCTCGAGCAGGGCACCGCCGACCGCGGACGAGTACGTGGCGACGTCGCGCTCGATGGCGATCACGTCGCGGTACTTGGTGCACACCCAGAACCCGGGTGCGAACTCCCCGTCGTTGGGGTGCCAGTAGACCGGCTCGTTGTTGCGCAGGTACGTGAAGAACTCGTGCGGCGGCCCGCTCTTGTAGCTGAACGGGTCGGCGAGGTCGACGGTGGTCACGGTCACGGGCGCTCTCCCGGGGTTGGCTCTCGAGGGATGCAGTCCGAACGAAAGTAGAACACGTTCTCGTTGGGCCGTTAGAGTACCCCAGTGCGGGGCGACACGGCGCATGCCGGGCGGCCCGGCGGGCGCCGGAATGGCGCTGCGTAGACTCGGCGCCCGAGCCGTCCGACGCCGCTGCGGCGGTCGCGCCCCGGAAAGGCCTGCATGCCCGAGCTGCTGCAAATGAGCACCGACCACTGCCAGGTCGAACGCGACGACCATGTGGTGACGCTGACCATGAACCGACCCGAGGCGCGCAATGCCCTGAGCCCCGACATGCTCGTCGGGCTCGCCGACGGGTTCACCTACATCGACGAGACGGCCGACGTGCGGGTGGCGATCCTCACCGGCGCGGCCGGCACGTTCAGCTCGGGCGCGGACCTGAAGGCCATGTCGAAGCCGTCGGAGAACGCCCACGTCCGCGACCGAATGGCCGAGGAGCCCGACCTGCACTGGAAGGCACTCCTGCGCGATTACCGGCTCTCCAAGCCGCTCATCGCCGCGGTCGAGGGCTACGCGGTCGCCGGCGGCACCGAGATACTGCAGGGCACCGACATCCGCATCGCGGGTGATGGGGCCACGTTCGGCGTCTGGGAGGCGCGGCGGGGCCTGTTTCCCCTCGGTGGCTCCGCCGTGCGGCTGCCCCGCCAGATCCACTACACGCTCGCGATGGACATCCTCCTCTCGGCCCGCCCCGTCAGCGCGTTCGAGGCAAAGGAGATCGGCTTGATCGGACGCGTCGTACCCGACGGCCAGGCGCTCGATGCCGCGCGGGAGGTCGCGCTCCAAGTCGCGGCGTGCGGGCCCTTGTCGACACAGGCCATCCTGCGCGCGTGGCGTGACACCGAGCATCTCTCCGAGGCCGAGGCGATGCCGATCCAGGACGCGATCGGCTGGGAGGTGTTCGCGAGCGAGGATGCGCTGGAAGGGCCGCGCGCCTTCGCAGAGAAGCGCCCGCCGGTGTTCAAGGGGAGGTGACCCGAGCCGGAGTGGGTGACGACTTCGTCACGCCCGAGCGCGTGCGCTTCACGCAGGCGGTCCGCCGTCTCATCGACGTCGCACTGACGGCCGAGGATGTCACCGAGGCGCGGCTCCACGACGCGGCCGACACCACCGAACGACTCGCGGCGGAGCTCGGAGAGGCCCCCACGGGCGCGCCCACCCGCGCCGTGCGGACCCGCCAGGAGATGCACCACGACGACTACCTGCCCCGCAGCCCGCTCGTCGGCGACGTGAGCCCGATGGCACCCCCTCTCGCGTACGAGTTCCGCGACGGGCGCATCCACGCGCACGGCGTGTTCCACGCGGCCTACGAGGGACCGCCCGGCTACGTGCACGGCGGCTGGATCGCGCTGTCGTTCGACGAAGTGCTCGGCATGACCAACATCGGGAGCGGGCATCCCGGGATGACGGGCAAGCTCTCGGTGCGCTACCGACGGCCGACCCCGCTGCACGTCGACGTGCGCTTCGAAGGCTGGGTGGAGCAGGTCGACGGCAAACGCATCGTGGCCAAGGGCAGCCTGCACGCCGGCGATGAGCTGACCGCGGAGGCCGAGGGGCTCTTCGTGATCATCGGCCCCGCGCGGGCCCTCGAATACTTCGGCGAGGAGGCCTACCGGCGCGTCCCACCGGGGCCGCCCGATCCGTTGCCCTAGCTGGAGAAACTTCGTCATTGCGACACGGAGTAGCAGAGCGGCTGCACGGGCATGCTGACGGTATGCCCCGCATCGGACTCGTGCTCGGCGCCGGTGGCCTCGCCGGCGAGGCGTTTCACGCGGGGGTGTTGCGCGCGCTGGAGTCCACGACCGGTTGGAGCGCGACACAGTCCGACGTGATCGTCGGGACCTCGGTCGGCGCGTGGGTGGGCTCGTACCTCCGCAACGGGATCACCGGCTCCGACCTGGCCGCGCACCTGACCGGCGAGCCCGTGCGCGCGGAGAGCGCCGCGAAGTTCGCGCGGCTCGGTGTCTTCGCGGCACCGTCGACCAACGGCAACGGGAACGGCACGCGTGCGTGGCCCAGCGTGCCCGCACGGCGCCACCTCGCCCGCGTCGCACGCGCACCGTGGAGGGCGCGACCCGAGGTGCTGCTCGTGGCCGCGTGGCCGAAAGGCCACGCGCCGACCGACGGCTGGATCCCGGGGTTGCGCCGCCTCCTCGGTGACGAGTGGCCGGCGGATCCACTCTGGATTCCTGCCCTGTGCCTGGCCGACGGGCGACGCGTCGTGTTCGGGCGCGACGGCGCACCGAACGCGGAGCTTCCGCTCGCAGTGGCGGCATCGAGCGCGATCCCGGGGCTCTTCCGGCCGGTGTCGATCGACGACCGGCTGTACGTCGACGGGGCCGGGCACTCACAAACGAATGCCGACCTGCTCCGCCGCGAAGCGCTCGACATCGTGGTCGTGTCGGCGCCGATGGCGACGGCATCACTCTTGATGCCCGCGTCGATGGAAAACACGTTGCGGATGCTCTTCCGGACACGCCTCGGCCAGGAGGTACGCACGCTCCGCGACGCCGGCACGAAGGTCATCGTCTTCCAGCCCGACGAGAGCGATCAGATCGCGATGGGCACAGTCGGCAACGAGTTGTCGCGCGCCGCGCCGGTCGTGCACAAGATCGAGGCGGCGGTGCTGTCGCGACTCGAGCGAAGCGAGGGACGGAGCGCGCAGGCTGTCGCCGCGCTTGCGAGCTGAGCTGGGGTCAGGCCTCGGTCACGCGGTTGAGTCGCTCGGTGGCCTCGACGTACTCCTCGACGAGCTCGAACATCACGTCGCGCACGGGCTTCACCTTGTTCATCGTGCCGACGATCTGGCCGACCGGGAAGCCCATGAGCTCCTTGTTGCCCGAGCGCCAGATGCGCTGTTGCGCCTCCGCGGTGAGCATGAACTGGAGCGGCATCGGCAGCGTGCCCGGCGAGTCGGGGCCCTCCCACGCGTCGGTCCACGCGGTGCGGAGCTGACGCGCCGGCTTGCCGGTCATCGCCCGTGACCGCACGGTGTCGCGCGACGACGCCTCGAGCAGGTTCTCGATCAGCTGCGGTTGCACGTCGCTCTCCGCCGTCGTGAGCCAGATGGATCCCGTCCACGCGCCCTGCGCACCCATCGCGAGCCCGGCCGCGATCTGACTGCCGCGCCCGATGCCGCCGGCCGCGAGCACCGGTGTGGGTGCCACCGCGTCGATGACCTCGGGCCAGAGCACGACCGAGGAGACCTCACCCGTATGGCCACCGGCTTCGGTGCCTTGCGCGACGACGATGTCGACGCCCACGTCGACGTGCTTGCGGGCGTGATGGGCCGTGCTCGCCAGCGCGGCGACTTTGATCCCGTGCTCGTGCGCGAGGTCGACCACGTCTTTGGGAGGCGGACCCAGCGCGTTGACCAGCAGCGAGATCGGGTGGTCGAGTGAGATGTCGACTTGCGGACGGGCCGTGCTATCGGTCCAGCCGAGGAGATGGTGCGGCGTCTCGAGCTCGGGCGGCAGCGGCGCAACACCGAAATGATCGAGCGTGTGCTCCACGAAGTCGCGGTGCTCCTGCGGGATCACTTCTTCGAGTTGCGCTTCCAAGCTCCTCGCGTCGCCGAGGTCGCCGCCTTCATATGACGCCGGCATCACCACGTCGACGCCGTAGGGCTTGCCGTCGATGTGGTCGTCGATCCACTTCAGCTCCATCTCGAGCTCGTCGGGCGTGAAGTAGAGGGCGCCCAGCACCCCCATGCCCCCGGCTCGGCTCACCGCGGCCACGACGTCACGGCAATGGCTGAACGCGAAGATCGGGAACTCGAGACCAAGCTCGTCACTCAATTGGGTACGCATGGTGCGGAGTGTAGGGACCCGACCGCCAAAGCTGCAACACGTTCTACCTTTCGGGGTAGCGTCCCTCCTATGACCAGCACCCCGACGCCGCCCCGGATCCCGCGGGCGATCGAGACTGCGGCCCGTCGCCGGCGGTTGCTCGAAGCCGCCACCGAGCTGGCCGCCGAGGGCGGGTACGACGCCGTACAGATGCGCGATGTCTCCGCGCGGGCCGAAGTCGCGCTCGGCACTCTCTACCGGCACTATTCGTCGAAGGACCAGCTGCTCGTCGCCGCGCTCGCCGCGCAGGCGAGCGAGTTGCAACGACGGCTCGCGCTCCGCCCGCCGCGCGGCGACACGCCCGCCGATCGGGTGACCGATGTATTGCGCCGCGCGTGTCGCGCGCTCGAGCGCGCGCCGCACGCCACGGCGGCCATGGTCACCGCGTTGTCGTCACCCGACCCCGACGCGGCCGCCGCGAAGCTCGACGTCTACGCCACGCTGCGCACGATCATCGCCGACGCGATCGACGGTCGCGACACCGGCGACATCCGCGAGCTCGACAGTGTGCTGCGCGTCCTCGGCCACGTCTGGCTGTCCACGCTCTCGGCGTGGGTCGGCGGCATGCTCAGCGCGCCGGAGATGATGGCCGACCTCACGGCGGCCGCGCACTTGTTGCTCGACGGGCGCGCGTAGCTCGACGGACGCGCTCAACTCGACGTGAGCAGCGGTTGCACCCGTTCGCCGAGCACTGCCGCGTTGTCGGATTCCGACGAGTCGATCGGACCGACGATGACCCACTCGGCGCCGGCGTCCCCGTAGGCCCGCAACGCTTCGGCGACACGCTCCGGCCCGCCGACGAGCACACCCGGACCGGGCGTCAGCTGCGTTCGCTTCTTGTCGGCTGCGGCCTCGGACTCTCCGAGGACGACGAGTCCGCCCCACGACACCGTGAACGGCCGCGCTCCCGCGACTTCGCGGACGCGCGCCGACTGCTGTGCGAACCGTTCGACACTGCCGCCCCATCGGTTCCAGCCGTCGGCCCGACGCGCCGCGAGGTCTCGAACCCCTCCGATGGTGCCACCGACCCAGACCGGGAAGCCGTGGCCACGCGACCGGTCGACGGCGGCGGCGAGCGCGCGCAGACGGTCGTCGACGTCACCGAAGCCGAGACCGAACGACTCCATCTCCTCGCGGCTCTCCTCGTCGCCCGCGCCGATCGTCGCGATGAGCCGCCCATGACTGACGCGATGCAACGTGTCGAGCGCGGTCGCCAGGGTTGCTGCCGGTCGCAGCGTCGCGCGGGCGACCAGCGGACCGAGCGTGATGCGCGACGTTTCGGCGGCAACGGCGCCGAGCATCGTCAAGCCTTCGAGCGCGGGCCTGAGCTCCCCGGTGGCACTGCGCCGGAACAGGTGGTCGAACCCGAAGACACCGTCGAGCCCGGCGGCTTCGGCAGCGCGCGCCACCGCGAGCATCGGTTCGGGGTCGTCGCGGAAGTTTGGCAGTGAGAGGCCGACCTTCACCCGCCGCTCACCGCGTTGGGGACGAGGCGCCGTGCGAGCGCCGCCGCGCCGATCATGCCGGCCCGTTCGCCGAGCTCCGCTGCGACGACGTCGATCTCCGGGCGAAACGCGGCGCCCTCGAGGCGGCCACGGACGGACGCGCGCAGCGGCGCGAGCAGCACCTCGCCGAGCTCGACCAATCCCCCGCTGACGACGATCCGCGCGGGATCGAGAATGTTGGCCAGCCCGGCGATTCCGACAGCGACTCGCTCCGCGTACGCCGCCACCACGGCGAGAGCGTCCGGAGCGCCGGCCTGCGCGGCATCGCCGACGACGACGCCCGTCACCTTGCCCGCGTCGCCGCCGGCCCGCTCGAGCGCACTCGGCAGCGCGCCCATCGCCGCCCGCTCCCGGCCCATTCGCCCGAGCGCGCTTCCCGACGCCGACGCCTCCCAGTGTCCGACTTGACCGCACGCGCACGGGGGCCCGTGCTGATCGGTCTGGAAGTGTCCGACCTCGGCGGCGAACCCGTGCGCGCCGCGGTAGATCTCGCCGTTCGCCACGATCCCGCCGCCGACGCCGGTACCGAGCGTGATCACGAGCACGTCGCGCAAGCCGCGCGCCGCGCCGTGGCACACCTCACCCCACGCGGCCGCGTTCGCATCGTTGTCGACGATCACCGGGGCACCCAGCACGTCGCGTAGCGCCGCGCCGAACGGCACGTGGATGAAGTCGGGCAGGTTGGGCGCGTAGTGCACGACGCCATCGCGGTCGACCAGACCGGCGGTACCGACGCCAACCGCAACCGGCGCGGTCGCGACCCGTCCGCACAGCTCGCCGACCGTCGCCACGACCGCCTGCCAACCGGGTGGCGTGGGCGCGCGCTCCTCGGCGAGCAGCGTGCCGTCGCCGTCGACTGTGGCGACCCGCACGTTGGTGCCGCCCACGTCGACGCCGCACGTGACCACGCGATCGCCGGCCACGGCCTACGCCAAGTCGATGCGGCGGATGCGCGTGGGCCTGGCCGGCGGCGCTTCGTCGGGAGCGGCCTCGGTGGGCTCCGATCCCGGGTGCCGATGCCGCTCCACGACCCGTTCGGCCGCGTCGAGAACGGCCTTGGCCGCGAGGAGAAACTCTTGCGCGCCCCTCAGCATGTGGTCGGCCGCCTCGGGG
This sequence comes from Acidimicrobiia bacterium, assembly GCA_036386195.1. Classification (GTDB taxonomy): domain Bacteria; phylum Actinomycetota; class Acidimicrobiia; order IMCC26256; family JBBRZM01; genus JBBRZM01. Next base: position 8,160 of record DASVIY010000027.1, read on the forward strand.
CCGGCCTCGTACACCGCCGACATCAGGATGTCGGCCGATGCGGCCAACGACGGCGGGCGGTGTGACTCGTGTGCGTCGTCATGCGTGTCGTCGGTCGCGTCGTCGGTGTGCGTGTGCTCGTGCGCGTCGGGGACGACTTCGGGACGCCAGCGGTAGTCGGCCCGATCGAACAATGGATTGCGGCCGGCCGCGCCGGGCTCACGCATGCTCACGCCTCCACGAACTCGACTTCGAGGCGGTCGCCCGCCATCCGGGCGCCCGCGACCTCTCGGCGCTTCAGGCTGTCGGGCAACACGAGCGCTCGCCGGTACGAGCCGACAGCGAGAAACAGCTCGCCGCTGCTGCGGCCGAGCTCGACGTCGGATTTCTCGGTGAACGGCAGGTGCATCGAGAGCACGAGCGCGTCACCGATCGGCTCGACACGGAACGGCTCGACCATGCCCAACCGGTCAGCCGGCGCACGGTCGCCGTAGAGCGCGGCGGCGAAGCCGGAGAGCCGCTCGAGCCCGACCAGCTCGTGCCCAAAGAGCTCGCCGGTGAGCACCGGCACCGGCGCGAACGCCGTCTGGATCGTGGCCATGTGCTCGTGCTGGATCCCCCGCCAGTTGTCGAACCATGGATCGCGGATTGCATCCGGCAGCAGGCGGTTCGCGATGACGGCGTCGACGTGGTAGCCGAAGAGCGCAAGGTAGGTGAACGTGCGGCGCGCCTCGGCCACCACCATTCGCTCGGCGTTGACAACGAGTCGCGCGCTCGTGATGTCGCCGTCAACGAGCAGCTCGCGGACGCCATCGAGACGATCGTAGAAGCGGCGCACGGCGTTGAAGACGCCGTCGCTCGCGATGGGCATGCTCATCATGCGCGACAGCAGCGGCCGCACCGCGCGTGTGACGTTGCGTTGCGCGGGAAAGACCCGCTCCATGTACCAGCCGAGCACGTCGGGGAGCGACAGCAGCCGGACGGTCTCCGCGGTGGGTGCGCAGTCGACGACGATCAGGTCGTAGTCGCCGGAATCGGCATGGGTGCGGATGTCGGCCAGCGCGAAGACCTCGTCGAGCCCCGGGAT
>DASVIY010000028.1:0-4184 GCA_036386195.1 Acidimicrobiia bacterium
TTCTGCCACTTCTGCTTCGCCGACGGCCACCCGTCGGTGACGTGGTCGGTGCTCGACCATCTGCGCGTCCCGAAACGCGGCTACGACGCGCTGCGCGACGCGTGCCGTCCCGTGCTGCCGATGCTCGATCCGCGCACCGGCGCGGTCCACGTCGTGAGCGAGCTCCGCGCGCAGCTCCCGGCCGCGGAGATCGAAGTGCTGCTCGACGGACGGGCCCGGCGCTTCCGCGGGCACGTGCCGGCCGACGGTCTCGCCTATGTCGGGAGTGTCGACGCGCGGGGCGCCAAAGAGGTGATCGTCACCTTCGAGCACTTCGAGACCGGCACCGTCGTCAACCGGTACCCGTCCCGCCTCTTCGAGGTGCAAGAAGGCACCGCTCCCGTTTAGCGGGGCGCGAAGACACCCGGCTAGCTTCCAGATCGAAAAGAATTGCAGCGATCAGGGCCGAGGCCGTGGGTCGGGAGGCCGTCACCGCCATGCCGGAACTCACCACCGAGGATCAGCGAGCCGGCGCCGACGCCGCGTCGATCCTCGAGAAGGACACCGGCGCGCCGATCGCGGCCCCAGCCCGGAAGCGTCCATGGATCGTCGAGTTCTACGCGTCGGGCGTCGGCAAGAAGTGGGTGATGGCCGTCAGCGGCATCATCCTGCTCGGCTACGTGCTCGCACACATGATCGGCAACCTCAAGGTCTATCTCGGGCCGGAGGAGATCAACCGCTACGGCGAGTGGCTGCGCACGCTCGGCGAGCCGGCCGCGCCGCGCACGGTCGTGCTGTGGCTCATGCGCACCACGCTCATCGCGGCCTTCGTGCTGCACATCACGTCCGCCTACTCGCTCACGCGGATGAACCAGCGGGCGCGCCCCGTGAAGTACCAGGCGCCGCGCGACTACGTGGCGGCCAACTACGCGTCACGCACGATGCGGTGGACGGGCGTCATCGTCGGCTTGTTCATCATCTTCCACCTCACCGACCTCACATGGGGCGGGGGCGGCGCGAAGTTCCATCGCGGCGACCCGTACCAGAACATGCTGCACAGCATGCAGCGCCCGGTCGTCGCGGCCGTATACATCGTCGCCAACCTCGCGCTCGCGCTGCACATCTACCACGGCGCGTGGAGCATGTTCCAGAGCCTCGGTTTGACCAACCCGCGGTTCAACGCGTGGCGGCGCTATTTCGCGACGGGCTTCGCCGTCATCATCGCCATCGGCAACGTCAGCTTTCCCGTCATGGTGCAAGCCGGCGTGATCCATTGAAGGTGACACCATGATCGGTTCGCTCGACGCCCGGGTCCCCGCAGGGCCCATCGAGGAGAAGTGGGATACCCATCGCTTCGAGATGAAGCTCGTCGCGCCGCACAACAAGCGGAAGTTCCACGTGCTCGTCGTGGGCAGCGGCCTCGCGGGCGCGTCGGCCGCGGCAACGCTCGGCGAGCTCGGTTACGAGGTCACGCTGGTGACGTTCCACGACTCACCGCGCCGCGCACACAGCATCGCCGCGCAGGGCGGCATCAACGCGTCGAAGAACTACAAGAACGACGGCGACTCCGTCTACCGGCTCTTCTACGACACGGTGAAGGGCGGCGACTACCGGTCGCGCGAGGCCAACGTCTACCGCCTCGCCGAGGTGAGCGCCGACATCATCGATCAATGCACCGCGCAAGGCGTGCCGTTCGCGCGTGAGTACGGCGGCCTGCTCGACAACCGCTCGTTCGGCGGCGCGCAGGTGTCGCGCACGTTCTACGCCCGGGGCCAGCCCGGCCAGCAGCTTCTGCTCGGCGCGTATCAGGCGCTCGAGCGCCAGGTGCAGCTCCGCACGGTGAAGGTGCTCAACCGGGTCGAGATGCTCGACCTGGTGCTGAAAGACGGCCGCGCCGTCGGCATCGTGTGCCGCGACCTGCTGCGCGGTGGTGTCTTCTCGCTCTCGGGTCACGCGGTCGTGCTCGCGACCGGCGGGTACGGGAACGCGTTCTTCCTGTCGACCAACGCGATGAACTGCAACGTCACGGGCGCGTGGCGGGCACACCGGCGGGGTGCGCTGTTCGCGAACCCGTGCTTCACCCAGATCCACCCCACGTGCATCCCGGCCAGCGACGAGTTCCAGTCGAAGCTCACGCTGATGAGCGAGTCGTTGCGAAACGACGGGCGCATCTGGGTGCCCAAGAACTTCGGTGAGTCGCGGCCGCCGGCACAGATCCCGCCCGACGACCGCGACTACTTCCTCGAGCGCCGCTACCCCGCGTTCGGCAACCTCGTGCCGCGTGACGTCGCGTCGCGGGCCGCGAAGCGCGAGGTCGACGCCGAGCGTGGTGTCGGCCCGTTGAAGAACGGCGTGTACCTCGACTTCTCCGAGCCGATCGCGCGGCTCGGCCGCGACGCGATCGAGGAGCGGTACGGCAACCTCTTCCAGATGTACGAACGCATCACGGGCGAAGACCCGTACGACATGCCGATGCGCATCTATCCGGCGGTCCACTACACGATGGGCGGACTCTGGGTCGACTACAACCTGATGAGCAACGTGCCCGGCCTCTACGTGCTCGGCGAGGCCAACTTCTCCGACCACGGTGCCAACCGGCTCGGCGCGAGCGCGCTCATGCAAGGCCTCGCCGACGGATACTTCGTGCTCCCCTACACGATCGGCGACTACCTCGCGGGCCTGCTCGGCACCCAACCCGTCCCCACGAACGACCCGGTGTTCGCCGACACCGAGCGCGCCGTCGACGCGCAGGTGCGCGAGCTGCTCTCCGTGAACGGCAGCCGATCGGTCGACTGGTTCCACCGCGAGCTCGGCAAGATCCTGTGGGACAACTGCGGGATGGAGCGCAGCGCCGAGACGCTGAGCAAGGCGCTGGCCGAGATCCCGCCGCTGCGCGAGGAGTTCCACAAGGACGTGCGCGTGCTGGGTGACGACGAGTCGATGAACCAGTCCCTCGAGCGCGCCGGGCGGGTGTCCGACTTCCTCGAGTTCTCCGAGCTGATGTGCCGCGACGCGCTGCACCGCAAGGAGTCGTGCGGCGGTCACTTCCGCACCGAGTACCAGACCGAGGAAGGCGAGGCACTGCGCGACGACGAGCACTTCTCGTATGTCGCCGCGTGGGAGTTCAACGGCGTCGGCGCCGAGCCGGCGCTCCACAAGGAGCGCCTCGAGTTCGAGAACGTGAAGCTCGCGCAGAGGAGCTACAAGTAGATGCAGGTGCAACTGCAGGTCTGGCGCCAAGCGGGCCCTTCCGCCGAGGGCCGTTTCGAGACCTACGACATGGCCGGGGTGGAGCCCGACATGTCGTTCCTCGAGATGTTCGACGTGCTCAACGAACGCCTCCTCGTGGAGGGCAAGGAGCCGATCGCGTTCGACCACGACTGCCGCGAGGGCATCTGCGGCTCGTGCTCGATGATGATCAACGGCCGCGCGCACGGCCCCGAACGCGGCACGGCAACGTGCCAGCTGTTCCTGCGCAAGTTCCGCGACGGCGACAAGATCGTGGTCGAGCCGTGGCGCGCGGGCGCGTTCCCCCTGATCAAGGACCTGTCGGTCGACCGCAGCGCGCTCGACCGGATCGTCGCCGCCGGCGGCTACATCAGCGCGCCCACCGGCTCGGCGCCCGACGCAAACCTCATCCTGATACCGAAGCCCGTCGCGGACTCCGCCATGGACGCCGCCGCGTGCATTCAGTGCGGCGCGTGTGTCGCCGCCTGTCCCAACAGCGCCGCGCAGCTGTTCACGGCCGCGAAGGTGATGCACCTCAACCTGTTGCCGCAGGGCCAGCCCGAGCGGTGGGAGCGGGTGACCAACATGGTCGACGAGATGGAACGCTTCTTCGGGTCGTGCACCCTGCACGGCGAGTGCGAGGCCGCGTGCCCCAAGGACATCTCGATCGACTTCATCGCGCTCATGAACCGCGACTACGTCAAGGCGAAGTTCAAGAACCGCCAACTCGAATCACAACGCGGCTGACGCCCCCAACGCTGGGGTTGTGCGGCGCTACGAGTCAGCCTTCGAGACTTTGGATGAGGTCGAGGTTGCGGAAGGTGGGCGGACCGTCGCACAGTTTGCCCATCTGCTCGGCGAACTGGGCCGTCTCGGGGAGCTGCGAGTTCTGCATCGCGGCTTCGTACGACGGGAACTCGACGATCGTGACATACGTGTTGGGCTGATCACGGTCGGAGCACTCGTAGCCGCGAACC
>DASVIY010000029.1:0-3986 GCA_036386195.1 Acidimicrobiia bacterium
TCGGAATGCTGATCTGGGAAGTCGGGCCGGCCGGTGACGCGTCGGAGCTCGGACAGCGCGCGGAGGAGCTCGCGGTCGTCTTCGCCGGGCACGTCGCGCTCGCTGTCGCGAACGTCAACCTGCGCCTGACGCTTCGCGAGCAATCGATCCGTGACGTCGTCACCGGCCTCTTCAACCGGCGCTACATGGAAGAGTCCCTCGCACGGGAGATGACGCGCGCGGGACGCTATGGCCGTCCGCTTTCCGTTATCGCCGTCGATATCGACCACTTCAAGCAGTTCAATGATCTTCACGGTCACGAAGCAGGCGACTACGTGCTGCGGGCCGTTGCCGGCGTGCTCGAGAAGAGCATCCGTTCCGAGGACATCGCGTGCCGAGCCGGCGGCGAGGAGTTCCTCCTCATCATGCCGGAGGCCTCGCTCGGCATCGCTGCGCAGCGCGCTGAGGAAGTACGCACCGCGATCGCCGCGCTCACGGTGTCCTATCGAGGCGCTCTTCTCAGCGATGTCACCATCTCGGTCGGTGTTGCAGCATTTCCCGAGCACGGCGAGGCCGGCGACGTGATTGTGCGCGCAGCCGACGCGGCGCTCTACCGCGCGAAGGGACTCGGTCGCAACCAGACCGTCGTCGCGACCAGGACCGAGCCGTTCCTCCTGGCCTGACCGCTGCGTTCACCTCACCGGAACAGCAACGCGGCGCCGGCGCTGATGCCGGCTCCCGCTGCCACGACCAGAACCCACTCACGACCGGGGGCAGGCGCGCGGGAGGTCACGTCGGCCATCGCCGCGATCAGACCCGCCGTGTGAAATCGCGGTGTGGGTCGCGGGCGGACGAAACGGTCGGGCGCGACTCCGATGTGTGGCACCAGCTCGTCGATGAACGCCGCGTCGAACGGTGCCGCCGCGACGGCGGCGACGTCGTCGCGGCGCAACCCGTGCTCGTCCAGCAGTTCCACGGCGACCGTGCCCGCGCACGCGGCCGCCTCGGCTGCGAACGCGTCGTCCTCACGCACCAGTAGTCGGTTGCGACCGTGCTCGAACCGCACGACAGCGCGACGCCGAGCGGGCGCGTCAGCGACTGTCATCCACCGGAAGCCGGCGAGACCGCCACCACCGGGGTCCCAGCCGCACACCAGCGCCGCTCCCACCGGGTCATACGGAAAGTCGGGGGCCATACCGTGTCCGGGGTCCGCGTCGCCCGCGACGATGACCGCTCGGCGGATGGTGCCGGCCCCCAGGAATCCGGCGGCGATCTGCAACGCGCTGAGCACGCCGGCGGAACCGTTGGCAACATCGAACGAGCACGTGCCATGACCCTCGCCGTGCGGGTCCTCGGGGTTGACGCCCGCGTCCTCCTGGATCAGCGCGGCCAGTGCCGGCTCACCCAGCATCCGGTCGTGGAAGATGCCGGCGTTCACCAGCAGGTCCACGTCGTCGGGCTCGATCGCGGCAGCGGCCAACGCGTCCCGCACGGCCTGGTCGGCGAGCTTGAGGGCGCTGTGTTGCAGGCGGTTGCCGGCGACCACTGCGACCGAGTCAATCGTCGTTGCCATGGTTCCCCGTCCCCCGATTCGCCGCGATCAGCATCTCCTGAACTCGCCGCACCCGCTCACACGCGGAGCGAACCGGCCGATCAGTCGTTGGACGTGAGCGCTTCCGCCCCCGCTGACCGCAACGGCTCCGCTAACGCCTTGTCCACGGTGAACAGCACCACACCGAACTCGATGCCCGACGCCAACGCGAGCAGAGCGACGCGGTCCCCGACGCACGGGCGACCGGCGCGCAACTCCTCGACGAGCGCGACGATATGTGTCGTCGATGCCGTGTTGCCGTAGCGGTCGACTGTCACGACGGCGGGCTCGCGGGGCGCACCCCCGAGTGCCTCGCCAAGCGCGGCCATACCCTTGCGGATCGCGCTCGCGGACGTCTGGTGCGGGATGACCCAGTCGATGTCGCCGATCTCGAGGCTGCTCGAATCGAGCGCCTCGCGCAGCACGCCGGGGAGGTCGGCGATCGCCGCGTCCTGCAGCGCCCTGGACTTGGTGAACATGCGGTGGCCCGGATCGTGCCGTGCCGGGTAGGCCAGGCAGAGCCGACTGTGCTCTGAGATCGTGGTGAAGCCGGCGAAGGTGATGCCCGCCTCGCCGTCCTCGGCCCGCGCCACCAGCGCGGCGCCGCCGGCATCGCCCAAGGTCAGTGAGGCCAGCTCGCGGCTGGCGATCGTATGCACGTGGCCGGCCGCGTTGCGGCCGAGTTGAGAGATGTACTCGCCGCTCACGACAAGCGCGTTGCGGGCAGCGCCACGCCGCACCCAGTTGTTGGCCACAAAGACGCCGGTGAGTGTGCCCGCACACGCATTGGCGACATCGATCGGCACGGCGTTCGTCGCGCCGATCGCCGACGCGACCGCGACGCTCATCGGCGGCTCGAGCCAGTACGAGAGGCCGTCTCGGTATTTCGTGATGCTGCAGCTGATCACCAGGTCGATGTCCGCGGGGTCGCCGTCCCACCTCGAGAGGCAATCTTGTGCCGCGTCGACCGCGAGCGTGAAGGAGTCCTCCGCGCCCGTCGCCACCCGGCGCTCGTGGACGCCGGTGAGCCGCTCGAGATCGACATGGGTCTTGTGCCGGGTCGACGCCATGAGCTCCGACGTCGTGAGATGGGTCTGCGGCAGCGACCGCCCGACGCTGGCGAATCGAGCGACATGCGGGGCGCGCTCCGCATCGGCGCCGTGTTCCTTCATGAGCCAGTTCGCCATCGCCAGGTTCCGATCGTGCGAGTCGCTCGTCACGTCGACACTGCGCCTCGCGCCCTGGGTCGGGGTCGGCAAGGGTCGAACGACCCGGCTACGGCGGAACTTCCCGCATAGCGTGGGGAGGAGCGACGATGAGAGCGTGACTTCCGCCTCTGGCGCGCACCGAAGCCTACCCGGGATGAGAAGCTATGGATACGGACAGCGACAGCAATATCGGTACCGAAGCGGAGCTCGAGGTGCGCATACAACCGGGCGCGCCGGGCGCGCTCGGCCCGCTCGGGCGCGTCGCGGCGTGGATTGGTGGACGGGCGACCCACGGCGATCCGCCACGCGTGCTGACCACGCTGGCCCGCCACCGCAGGCTGTTCCGCCGCTGGCTCCCGTTCGGGGCCGGCCTGCTCCGCGGCACCGAGCTGCCGCGCGAGGACGTCGAGCTGGTGATCCTTCGCACCGCGTGGAACTGCGCGTCCTGGTACGAGTGGGCCCAGCACGTCGCGCTGGCGGCCGCCGCCGGCCTGGACCCGAGCACGCCGGTTCGGGTGATGGAAGGCGCGGGCGCCGATGGGTGGAGCCCGCGCCAGCGCGCGCTCTTGCTCGGCACCGACGAGCTGCACGCGCACCAGGTCATCAGCGACGGCACATGGAAGGTGCTCGCCGAAGAGCTCGGCGAGCTGGAGCTGCTGGAGCTGTGCTTCGTGGTCGGTCACTACGTGATGTTGGCGATGGCCCTCAATAGCCTGGGCGTCGAGCCCGAGCCGACGACCCTCGACCGCCTCGAAGCCCACCCCGCCGCAGCCGCCAACACCCTCCACCAAACCCTCGCGGCTCGCCGCCGTGACACCTCGTCACACGGTTGATCGCGACCGGGTCAACAGCTAGAGGTCAGGCAGACCGAGGTCGAGGTTCGGCTGATCGAGCCCGCCATCGACCTCCAGCACCTTGCCCGTCACGTACGCCGAAGCGGGTGACGCGAGGTAGAGAACGGCGGCGGCGATGTCTTCGGCTTCGCCGATGCTGTGCAACGGCGTGGCGTCCTCCATCGCGCCGCGGATCTCGTCGTTCTGCACGACGAACTCCAAGGCAGAGGTCGCCACCGAACCGACTGCGATCGCGTTGACCCGGATCCGCGGCGCGACACAACGCATGGGCCGTCGCGACGTTGAAGTGGAACGCCTCCTCCAGATAGTCCGTCGTCGTATCGAGAAACGCGTTGGGAATCGTGCCGCCGACGT
>DASVIY010000030.1:0-6018 GCA_036386195.1 Acidimicrobiia bacterium
AGCGCCGCAAACAGGCAGTTGAGCGGGCCCGCTGCGACTTTCTCGACCGCGACGAGCGACACGGGCATCGGCGCCAGGACCCGGTCCTCGATCTCCTTGGTGTAGCCGAACTCCTGAACCATCGGCAGGGCCACCGACTGGATGCCCTGGAACAAGATCGTCATGCCGACCACGCCGGCAACGAGGATCGTCGAGAAGCCGGCCTCACCGGCGCTTCCGCCACCGACTCCCTGGCCGATCTTCGGAAACACGTAGGTGAAGATGAAGACGAGCAGAAAGGGTTGCAGCAGGGTGCGCGGAATGAACTCGCGGAGGTTCTTCCACAATACGGTGAGATCGCGCAGCAGCATCGCCTTGAATGCCGTACGCGACGCGGCAGCTGCGGTGCGCGGGCCGGGTACCGCACCGGGACGAACGTCGGTGATCTCGCCGGCGGCGGTTGTGCTCGTCATCAGTCCCTCAGCTCCTTTCCGGTCAAGGAGATGAACACGGTCTCGAGCGTGGGCTCGGCGAGGGACAGGTCGGTGACGGAGAAGCCGCCGTGTTCCGCAACACCGACGACCGCGGGGAGCAGGCCTCGCGCTCCCTTCACCTGGAGTTGCACGGTGTTGTCGACGATCTGCGTACGAGTCGCTCCCTCGATCTTCTGAGCGAGCAGCGCGGCCAGCTCGTCGAGGCGCCCGTCTGCGGTGATGGTCACGATGCTGTCGGCACCGACGGACTTCTTGAGCCCGGCCGGCGAGTCGAGCGCGAGCAACTTGCCGTGGTCGATGATCGCGAGCCGGTCGCACAGCTGGTCGGCTTCTTCCATGTAGTGCGTCGTGAGCAGGATCGTCTGGCCGTCAGCGTGCAGCTCGCCGAGGATCTCCCACAGCGCAATCCGGCTCTGCGGATCGAGCCCCGACGTCGGCTCGTCGAGGAAGAGGATCGCGGGGCGATGCAGGATCGCCCGCGCGGTCATCAGTCGCTGCGCCATCCCGCCCGACAGTGCGAGCACGGGTGACTGCGCCCGATCGGAGAGGCGAAACCGCTCGAGCATGTGGGTCGCTTCTGCGTTCGCCGCGCTGGCCGTCATGCCGAAGAAGCGGCCGTGGAAGTAGAGGTTCTCCCAGACGTTGAGCGCGCGGTCGAGGGTGTTGAACTGCGACACCACACCGATACCCTGCTTCGCGAGCGCGGGGTGCGCGATCACGTCGACGCCGCCCACCTCGGCAGTCCCGCTCGTGGGCACGACGGTCGTGGTGAGCATGCCGGTGGTGGTGGTCTTGCCCGCACCGTTGGGACCGAGCAGCCCGAAGATCTCGCCCCGACGCACGGCGAGGTCGAGGCTGTCGACGGCTTTCAGGCCACCCGGATAGATCTTGGTGAGCCCCTCGCACCGGATGACCTCATCGGTGGCGACGCTCGTGGCAACTTGCGGCGGCATGCGCGCTCCCTCTCGATCAGTGCAGGTTACCGACTCGCGTCACGTCACCGGCCCGCGGGCTCCCGTCCGTGCCTAGGCTGCCGCTCCATGCCGCTCGCACGGATCGTCGCAAACGAAATCGACTTCGCGTACCTCGAGGACGGCCCGGCCGACGGACCGCTCGCGCTCTGCCTGCACGGCTTTCCCGATCACGCGCCCACGTTCGAGCCGCTGCTCGCGGATTTGGCCGCCGCCGGGTTCCACGCCGTCGCACCGTGGATGCGCGGATACGCACCCACCGGTCTCGCGCCCAACGGCAACTACCAAGCGGGGTCGCTCGCGCTCGACGCGATCGCGCTCGCGGAGGTGCTCGCCGGCGACGATCGTGCGGTGCTCATCGGTCACGACTGGGGCGCGCTGGCGGCGTACACCGCGGCTGGGTACGCGCCCGAACGGTTCGAGCGGATCGTCACGATGGCGGTACCGCACCCGGCGGCGTTGATGGCCGGATTCCTGAGCACACCGGAGCAGCTGAAGCGCTCCTGGTACATCTTCATGTTCCAAAGCCCGCTCGCCGACATGATCGTGCCCGCCGACGACTTCGCGTTGATCGACATGCTGTGGCGAGACTGGTCACCCGGCTACCAGCCCGCGCCCGACTTCATGCGCGCGCTGAAAGACACGTTGGGTGCACCCGGATCTACGGGTGCCGCGATCGCGTACTACCGCTCGATGCTCGGCACGATCCCCGGCGACCCCGCGCTGGACGCAGTGCAGGCGAAAGGTCTCGAAGCGATCAACGTGCCGGCCCTCTATCTGCACGGGGCAGACGACGGGTGCATGTCGGTCGACCTCGTGATGCCCGACGAGCTCGAGCCGTTGTTCCCGGCCGGCCTCGCCGTGGAGCTCGTAGCGCGTGCGGGTCACTTCCTGCACCTGGAACGGCCCGAGGTCGTCAACCCGAAGATCGTCGAGTTCGTGACGGCCTGACCGCCGGTTGTTCGCCTACGCCTACGCCGGCGTCGGGCCCTCGGCGCGCACCTTCTCGACGTGTGCGAACGCCTCTCGGAGCTGATCCATCCACTCACCTTCGTTGTCGCGCACGAGGCGGACGCACCAGGCGAGTGCCTCGCTGCGGCTGCGAGCGACGCCCGCGTCGACGAGGGTGTCGAGCACGTGCCGCTCCTGCATGCGCAGGCGCGTCATCACGGGCACACCGAGGTTGGTGAAGACCGCTTCGATGTCGCCACAGCGCGCGCCCCATGCCACCTTGCGGCCGAAACGCTGCTCGGCCTCGTCGGCGATGCGCATGCGCTGCTGGCGGGTGTCTTCGCGAAAGCCCTGGAGGCGGGCGCCGAGCGCCGCCCGGCGTTCCTCGGTGTCGGCCTCCTTGGCCTGCTTGGGCTCGGCGAGCGTGCCGAGGACCAGGATCTCGTCGCGGTCGTAAGTGACCTCGGGCGAACCCGTGAACCAGTCGTCGGGGAGCCGGCCGGTGAACCACCCTTGAAGCTTTGCGTCGCCCGTTGCCATCGTTGCGCCTCCGCAGTCATTACAAAATTACACAACAACAACCTAGCACCGGATTGGCTCCGCGCCAACCCGTCTCTCGCTTCTTGGCAGAGTTTTCGACCGCTACGGTCGAAAACTCATCCCAGAACGGGCGGGGGCGCGAGTCACCCCCAGCGGGCGCGCCGGGCCGACTCTCAGGCGAGCGCCGCGCGTACGGCCTCGCCGGCGGCATGCACTGCGGCCGCATCGGCGTACTTCTGGCGGGGCCAGAAGAAGCCGCGCAGGCCGTCCTTCGGGCGGCGGGGCACGACGTGCACGTGGAGGTGCGGCACGCTTTGGCTCACCACGTTGTTCTCGGCGACGAACGTGCCCTGCGCCTGCATGCCGTCCTGCACGGCAACCGCGAGGCGCTGTACAACGGCGAAGAAGGGGCCGAGCGCGTCGGCGGGCAGGTCGCGCAGCGTCTCGATGTGGGCCCTCGGCATCACCAACGTGTGACCCGGGAACAACGGGCGATGGTCGAGGAACGCGACCACGTCATTGTCGCTGTAGACGATCTCCGCGTCGAGCGTGCCGGCGACGATCGCGCAGAACTTGCAGCCGGGCGCGGCGTCGCCGCCCGGTGGCACCGCGCTACTCCGGCGACTCGTACGGCCGCATGCGGGGCTTCGCGGCCGAGCGCTTCGGTACCATCACCTTGCGCCGGAAGTAACAGACCTCTTCACCGCGCTGGTTGTAGCCAAAGGTCTCGACCGTCACGATCCCGCGGTCGGGCTTGCTCGACGACTCTTTCTTGTCGAGCACCTTCGTCTCCGCGTAGATCGTGTCGCCGTGGAACGTCGGCATCTTGTGCTTCAGCTCCTCGACCTCGAGGTTGGCGATCGCGAGGCCGCTCACGTCGGGCACGCTCATGCCGAGCACGAGCGAGTAGACGAGGTTGCCGACCACGACGTTCTTGCCGAACTGGGTCTGGGTCTCCGCGTACCAGGCATCGGTATGGAGCGGGTGGTGGTTCTCGGTGATCATGCAGAACAGGTGGTCGTCGGCCTCGGTGATCGTCTTGCCCGGCCAGTGCTTGTACACGTCGCCGGGCTCGAAGTCTTCGAAGTAGCGGCCGAACGGCCGTTCATACACAGTCATCGACTTCAAGCTAGGGCCCCACCGACAGCGGCGGCGAACCGCCCCCATTTCATTCTTGCGTCGCAAACAACCATGTCATGATGATTTGCGACGCAAGAACGAGGGGTGGACGTCGTTAGCCGTCGATCGGGTGGCGCTCGAGGAGGCCACGGGCGATCACGAGGCGCTGGATCTCGTTGGTGCCCTCGCCGATGATCATGAGCGGCGCGTCGCGGTAGTAGCGCTCGATCGGGAGCTCGGTGGTGTAGCCGACGCCACCGTGGATACGCATCGCCTCGGTCGCGATCGTGAACGCCGCCTCGCTCGCGAACAGCTTCGCCATGCCGGCCTCGACGTCGCAGCGCTCCCCCGCCTCCTTGCGCGCCGCGGCATGCTCGGTGAGGAGCCGCGCCGCGTGGAGTTGCGTGCCCATGTCGGCGAGCTTGGTCTGGATCGCCTGGTGCTGCGCGATCGGCTTGCCGAACGTCTCGCGCTGCTGCGCGTACCGGATCGCGGCGTCGAACGCGGCACGCGCCACGCCGACGGCGCGGGCCGCGATGTTGATGCGACCCACTTCGAGCGCGGACAGGATGAAGTGCTGGCCGCGTCCGAGACCGGCATCGCCGCCGAGCACGGCGTCGGCGCCGACGCGGTGCTCGTCGTAGACCATCTCCACGGTCTCGATGCCCTTGTAGCCGAGCTTGCCGATGTCGCGGCTCACCGTGATCCCGCCGAACTGGCGCCCTGGCTCCTTCTCGACCATGAAGCACGTGATGCCCTCGTCGGTACGCGCCGCGAGAGCGACGAGGCCGGCACGCTCGCCGTTCGTGACCCACGACTTCGTACCGGTGATCACGTACTCGTCGCCGTCGCGCACGGCGCGGCACTTGAGCGCGCTCGTGTCGCTGCCCGCGTCGGGTTCGGAGAGCGACAGGCAGCCGCGGATCTCTCCGCTCGCGAGGCGTGAGAGCCATCGGGCATGCTGCTCGTCGGTGCCGTTCGCCTTCAGCAGGTTGGCCGCCATCACATGCGTGTTGAGCACGCCCGACAGCGACATCCAACCCGCCGCGAGCTCCTCGATCACGCCGATGTAGGTGGGGAGATCGAGTCCGAGCCCGCCGTGCTCCTCGGGAATGGTGACGCCGAACAGCCCGAGGTCGCGCATTCCGGCGATGATCTCGGCGGGGTACTCGTCGGCGTGCTCCAGGTCGGACGCGACGGGGATCACTTCGCGCTCCACGAAGCGCCGCACCGTGCCGACGAGCTCGGCACGCATCTCGGGATCGGTCGCCATAACGCCGGAGCCTAGGACGCCCGCTCTTTGACCGCCCGGTAGCACGCGCGGCCAGGATCGCGAGTGTTCCCGTTCCGCAACCAAGGTCGAGCACCGCGGCCGCCTCGCCCAATTCTGCGGCGCCCAACAATGTGCGTTTGAACGTGCGCTCGCGCGTCGTGAGGCGCACGACCGGGTCGTAGAGGCCGGTCAGCCAGTCGTAGCCGAGTGCGGGAACAAAGCGCTCGCGCGAATCTGGCTTCGTCACAGAACCCCTCTCCGGGCCGGGCCTACGGTCCCGTACCGGGGGACGGGAATCGACCCCGCTCCCGGTAGGTTGGACGTCCAAATGATGATGCATCAAACGATGATGGGCTTCCGGCGTGACCCGGACCTCGTGCAGGGCAAGCACTTCGAGCGAGACCTGCTGCGGCGCGTGTTCGGGCTCGCCCGCCCCTACAGGAAAGACCTGATCGGCTTCCTGATCGTTGTCGTCCTCGCGTCGGGCGTCGCCGTCATTCCCCCGCTGCTGTTCGGGGCGCTGATCGGCTCGGCGATCCCCGACAAGAACAAGACACTGGTGACGCTCCTGGCGCTCGGGGCCGTCGGGCTTGCCATCGCGACCGCCTTCCTTTCGCTGGTACAACGCTGGTACTCCGCTCGCGTCGGCGAGGGTCTCATCTACGACATGCGGGTGAAGCTCTTCGACCAC
>DASVIY010000031.1:0-2201 GCA_036386195.1 Acidimicrobiia bacterium
GCGGCCCGATCGCGGCGGCGTGTTGAGCGTGGGTGGGTTTGTGGAAATCCCCTCGTTTCGTGGAGGCATCGACTATGAGGAGATGTCATGTCCGAGAAACGACGGGAGTTCGATCCGGACTTCAAAGACGGTGCGGTCCGCATCGTGTTGGAGGCCGGCCGGCCGGTCGCTGAGGTCGCCCGGGAGCTCGGCGTGCACGGTCCTCGGAGTCGGGCCAGAGGTGCGAGCACGTGTCGAGGGTCTCGGCCGCGCTGGCGTGGCGACGCGGTCCTTCTCAAAACGCCGCGGCTCCACCGCGGCCCACGGTCGATCCTGACCCACGTTTCCGCAGGTCAGCGGGTGGCCGGTGGCGAGCCGGCCTGTACGCCGGATTCTGTCTCGACGCCCGAGAGCATCGAGGGTGGCCATCCATCTCGGCCGGCGGTTACCCGCCGGCTCCAGCGGCCTACCCGGGAGAACGGCGCCCGCCGAAACGGGCGCTTGTGGACGGGCAGTCTTCTCCCTGTCTGGCCTTGCTCCGGGTGGGGTTTGCCGAGCCGCCCGGGTCACCCCGGGCGCTGGTGCGCTCTTACCGCACCGTTTCACCCTTACCTGTGCGGCGACACCGAAGCGTCGCCGCCATCGGCGGTCTGTTCTCTGTGGCACTTTCCTGCGGGTCACCCCGACTGGGCGTTACCCAGCACCTTGCCCTGTGGAGTCCGGACGTTCCTCGGACCGGTGCCGAAGCACGCGGTACGCGGCCACCCGGCCGGCTCGCCACCGGACGACCAGTCTCGCGCGAATCACCCGACACCCGTTTGTTCAATCGTGGCCCCTATAGGGGGCCTGATTGCACAAACGCGTTGGGGTTGGGTCAGCTCTCATCTTCGGCGCGCGCGCGTCGCACAAGGTGGGTGCTGACGAAACCGCCGAGCGCGCCGAGCACGGCGGCGAGGACCGCCGCGCCGAAGAGCTGGCCGGGGCTGAGTGCCGGTTTCGACCCGTTGAAGAGCCCGCGATGTTCGTCGCGGATCAGCCAGATCACGATCCGGATCGGTACCCACAGCACTACTGCGCCGAGCGCGGCGAGCGCACCGTTCGACAACGGCGCGTTGGGTGCACGGAGCCCGCCGACCGCGCCGGCGGCGACATAGCCGACCAGCAACGCGATCGAGAGCACGACGATCCACGCGCTGTGATTGATGTCGTTGATCTCGCGGTCGAGGATCACCCGCAGCACCGAGACCGGCACCAGGATTGCCAGGCCCACAAGTGCTCCGGTGAGCACCGCGACGGGATCGACGACGGGCGCGCGTGCGGTCGGTGCCGGTGCCGGAGGGGTGGTCGGTTCGCTCACGGCGCCCATTGTCGCGGAGCGCGGGCCGTCATGCCGATCAGGCCTCGTGGGTCAGCTCACCGACGGGTGTGACGAACGCGTCGCGGGCCAGGCCGCGGAGATGGGCCCGCTGCTTCCACAGGACCGGTACGGAGCACACCAGGTACAGCGCGCCCACACCGAGGCGCTCGAGCTCACGCAGGTCGCCCGGCAACACGCCGCTGAGCACGAACTGCGAGAGGAACAGTCCCAGGAGCGCGAGACCTTCCTTCACGCTGAGGCTGCGGCTCGAGAGGACGGCCACCGCGAACACCGACTGCGCCGCGGTGAGGAACAGCTCTTCGCGCTGCAAGGTGTCCAGCGGCAGCCCCTGCAATGCGCCCGCCGAGATCGCGAAGACGACGGGGAGCGTGCCCACGAGCAACGTCCACTGGTTGACCTTCGACGACACGAGCGTGCCCAGCGCGGCGCCGGTGTTGAGGCGCCAGGCGAACAGCCCGGCCACCAACAGCTCGGGAGCTTCGGACGCGAGCGGAGCGACCCATTGCACGAGGAGGAACGTGCTGATGCCGAACTGCTCGCCGGTGCGCACCAGTGCATCGGCGAACGGCGCCGCGCAGGCCACGATCACCCCCGCTGCGCCGACGAGCATCGCAACGACCGTCACTCGGCGGGCCGTCTGTGGTAAGCGGGCGATGAGTTGCGCCGGTCCGACGAGACGCGGTTCGGTCGCCGGGGCGCGGCTGATGCGCGCCGCGTACAGAGCGAAGATCGTGACGAGGACGACCGCGTCGAACAGCGAGAGTGTGCGCTTCAACGGCAACGTCAACGAATACAGCGTCGCGACGGCGAGGAAGCCGATCTCGATGGCATGCGGACGGTCGAG
>DASVIY010000032.1:0-7898 GCA_036386195.1 Acidimicrobiia bacterium
CCGGTCGTGCGGTACGGGCACGACCGCGGCGATGTCGTTGCGCACCTTCGTCCAGGGCACCGTGATGTGCACTCCCTTGGCGGGGCGGATCGACTGCGGATTTCCGCCCTCGTCGAGTGCCCGCACCTCGTCGGACCACACGCCCGCGGCGTTGACGACGCTCGCGGCTCGCACGTCGAGCTGCCCGCCGTCGGCTTCGACGCGAGCACCGTTCACCCGGCCCTGCTCGTCCTTGAGGAGCGACACGGCCGACGTGTAGTTCGCAAGCACCGCTCCGTTCGCGGCAGCCGTGCGGGCAATCGTCAAGGTCAGCCGGGCGTCGTCGGTCTGCGCGTCGTAGTAGATGTACGCGCCGGCGACACGGTCACGCGCCAGCGTCGGCATGTGGACGAGGGCCTCGTCCGTGTCGATCTTGCGGTGCCGCTTGCCGACCCGGAGCCCGCCGGTGAGGTCGTACATCCACATCGCGCTGCCGAGCGCGCGAGCGAGCTTGCGGTTGATCAGGCCGCCCTTGATGAAGATCGGGATGAGGAATGGCAGCACGCGCACGAGGTGGGGTGCGTTGCGCAACGCGATCTGACGTTCGGCGAGCGCTTCGTAAACGAGGCGCACCTCGCCCTGCTGCAGGTAGCGGATGCCACCGTGCACGAGCTTCGATGATTTCGACGAGGTACCCGATGCGAAATCGTCGCGTTCCACGAGCGCCGTGCGCAGGCCTCGCGAAGCCGCATCGAGCGCGACGCCGGCGCCTGTGATGCCGCCACCGATCACGAGCAGGTCGAACTGCTCGTCGCCGAGGCGGCGGAGCGCGTCGGCGCGCTCGAACAACGGGGACGTGGCGGCCATTGTGCGCAGGTTACTGCCCGGTAGCTGTTGGTTGTCGTGGAGTGGCCCCCGGCTCGGCCGGTCTCGTCCGCTAGCGTCACCGCGCCCGTCGGACGGGGGGAAATGAAGCGTGCGCTGAAGTGTTCGAGCGCGGTGTTCGTCGTCGCGTTGGCCCTTGCCGCTTGCAGCAGTGGCAGCAGCGGCAGCGGCTCGGCCAAGCGGGCGCCCGCGGCGACAGGCACCACCTCGGGCGGCACGACAACCCCCGCGCCGTCCGTCGCCGTCGCGCAGACGCCACCTTCCGGTACGAACGGCCTCGCGTTCGACGGTTCCAACTTGTGGGTTGCCGATTACACGGGCAGCCAGATACTGCGGGTGGATCCCTCGTCGGGGAAGATCCTCGCCCGCTACGGGAAGGCCGACGGTGTGGTCCTCTCGGACGATCTCGCGATCGGGCCCGACCACAGCGTGTACTGGTCGGGCGTCGGCGGCATCGTCGGACGCATCGCACCGGGCGGCAAGGTCACCACGGTCGCCACGATCGGGCCGGGCGTCAACCCGATCGCATTCACCCGCGACCGCCACCGGTTGTATGCCGGCCGCACCTTGGAGGGTCAGGGCCTCTACGAGGTCGACCCGGCGGGAAAGAAACCGCCGCGGCTCATCGACGCGACCTGGGATACCAACGCATTTGCGTTCGGTCCCGACGGCCTGCTCTACGGTCCGAAGAAGGGTCTCGACGGCGCCGGTGCGGTCGAGCGGGTTGACGTGAAGACCGCAGTGATCAAGGAAGTCAAAGTCGGGTTCAACTATCCGGTCGCGGTCAAGTTCGACACCAAAGGCGGGTGCAACGTGTTGTCGACCGCGCCCGCGGCGCTCCAGCGTCTCGACTTGAAGACCGGCGCCATCACCGACGTCGCCACGCCGCTCACGCCGATCGTCGACAACTTCGCGTTCGACAGGCACGGGCGGATCTTCATCTCGAGCTTCAGCCAGCCGGTGCTCACCGTCGTTGCGGCTGACGGCACCACGTCGATGCTGCACATCGGGAGCTGACGCGCCCGGCGCGCAGGCTCAGATCACTTCGCCTGCGGTGTCGTCGTCGGTGACGATCGGGAGCCCGGCCGCGACCCATGCCTGCAACCCGCCCGACATGTTGACCGCGTCGTGTCCCCAGGCGAGGAGCGCAGCCGTCACCTTGGCCGAGCGCGCACCCGACCGGCAGACGACGACGATCTCCTCGCCGACAGCGAGCTCGGCGCGGCGCGTCTGTACCTCGCGCAGCGGTATCCACACCGCGCCGGCAACATGGCCGGCGCCCCACTCATCGTTCTCGCGTACGTCGAGCAGCAACGCGCCGGCGTCGATGCGGGCCTTGCTCTCCTCGGCGTCGACCGCCGGCACCGGCGTGCCGCGCTCCACGTTCACGTTCGTGCCTCGTCGAGCGCGCGCCAGGCCTCGTAACCACCGAGCAGGTCACTCACGTCGTCGAAGCCCCGCGCGGCGAGCACGCTCGCGGCGATGGCCGACCGGTAGCCACTCTCGCAATACACGACCGTGGGGCGCGTCGGGTCCAGTTGCTCCAGCTCGGCATTGAGCCGGGGAAGCGGTGCACTGCGCGCGCCCGTCATGGCGCCCGCGGCGAGCTCGGCGGGGTTGCGTACGTCGAGCACCTGGAGCGCGTCGACGCGGGCCACGCGATCGGCGAGCTCGTGCGCGGTGAGACGCGAGCTGCGCACGACCTGATCGGGCCGGGCGAGAAATGCGGAAAGCGGCTCGTCGAGCACGCCGGCGATCTGGTCGAAGCCGATGCGCGCGAGCCGTACCTTCGCTTCGAGCCCGGCCCCGGGGTCGGCGACGATCACGATCGGCTCATCGGCGCCCAGCACGTCGCCCACGTACTCGGCGAAGCGGCCCTGGAGGCCGACGTTGATCGCGCCGCGGAGGTGGCCCGCGGCAAACGCCGCCGGCTCGCGCGTGTCGAGCACGACCGCGCCCTCCCGCTGCGCGGCGAGCACGTCGTCGATCGTCATCGGCGCGGGCGGCGTCTCCTCTTCGAGCAGCGAATGGGCTTCGCGGTTGCGCTGCGCGTCGAACGAGAAGTAGCCGGGTTGCAAGGGCTGGCTTTCGGTCACGAGCGCCACGAAGTCGTCTTCGCCCATCGGCTGCAACGCGTAGTTGTGCGCTCGCTGTTCACCGATCGTCGACTGCGTCTCGGTCGACAGTTGCTTACCGCACGCGGAACCGGCGCCGTGCGCGGGGAACACGCGCGTGATGTCAGGCAGCGGGAGTAGCTGTTCGCGCAGCGAGTGGTAGAGGGCGCGAGCGAGCTCGTCGGCGGAGATGCCGGCCGACGAGAGAAGGTCGGGTCGCCCGACATCGCCGATGAACAGCGTGTCGCCTGTCAGCACGCCGTACGGAATGTGATCGTCGGCGTGTTCGTAGACGACGATGCTGATCGACTCGGGTGTGTGTCCCGGTGTCGCGAGCACGAGGAGCTTGACGTTGCCGAGCGACAACGTGTTACCGTCCGCGAGGCGTTCGATCGGGTAGTCGACGTCGACGGTCTCGCCGTACGAGATCACGGCGCCGGTCCGCGACGCGAGCTCGAGATGGCCACTCAGGAAGTCGGCGTGCACGTGCGTCTCGATGACCCGCTCGATGGCGAGTCCCTGCGCCCCGGCGTCGTTGATGTATTCCGAGATGTCGCGCTGCGGGTCGATCACGACGGCACGACCCGTGGTCTCGTCGCCGACGAGGTACGACGCGTGTGACAGGCAGTCGAGGTAGTACTGGGTGAAGATCATGATGATTCGAGCTGCATGAACAGGTCGGCGTACTGCCCGAGGTGGCGGTCGCCGAGGAACTCGTCGACCGCGCGCTGGCGGCCCGCGTCGGCCAGTTGCTCGGCGTACGCGCCGTCGTCGAGTAATCGGTTGAGTGCCTCGGCGAACGCGCCAAGGTCGTGGGGATCGTCGATGAGGAGACCGTGCACACCGCTCACGATCTGGTCGGAGATCCCACCGACGGCAGACGCGACAACAGGTCGCGTCTTCCACATGGCCTCGGCGACCGTGAGCCCGAAGCCCTCCGCGATCGATTTCTGCGTCACGATCGCGGAATGACGCTGCAGGGCGTTGACGATCGCCGAGCCTTCATCGGAGTCGGTCATCGGTATGCACGCGAGGTGGATGCGGTGGCGGGAATTCGGGGGCAGCTGCCGCCACGCGTCCATGCACTGGTGCAGGATCATCGCGCCCTCGGGATCGTCGGTCACAGCGCCGACGTTGGGCCCCGCCAGCACGAGATGCACCTCCTCTGCCGTCACGTACTCGCTGAACGCGGCCATCACCCCGGCCATGTCCTTCATGCGGTCCCAGCGCGACACCTGCGTCACGAGCGGCGCGTCGACAGGGGGCGCAGGACCGGTCTGCAGGATGTCGGCATGGCGGTTGATGCGAGCCCGCGAGCCGTCGCGTCGAGTGAAGGTCGCGAGCGGCTGCTCGCCGCCACCGTCGAGGATGCCGACGTACTGGAGCACGAGCACAGCGTCTTCGGGCGCCATCGGTTCGTTCTTCGCGGCGAACGGGTCGATCGACGGCGGAATCACGTGGAGGCGGGTGTGGTCGAGCCACTGTGGCGCGAACTGGGCCCGCGAGAACACGAACGCGTCGACCGGGTCGAGGTACGGCCGGAGGAACTCCCACCCGAGCTCCGCCTGCTCGTTCATGTAGTCGACGCCGACGTGACAGCGCCACACGACGGTCGCGCCGGCCTCCTTCACCCGTGCCGCAAGGCCGGCTGTCTGCGGATCATGCAGCAGCACGATGTCGCCCGAGCGCACGTCTTCCAGCAGCGCGGGCACGTTGTCGGCCAGCGTCGCCTCGTACTGGGCGCGTTCATGCGAGGCGAGCGGGCCGCCGTCGCCGGGTGAGTTGTACAGGTGGTTGTGCAGACGCTTCGTGATCTCGAAGAACTCGGGAGTGCCTTCGATCACGTCCCACTGGGTGTCGATCCCCGCCCCTCGCACGTAGGCGAGCAGGCTGATGAGCATCTCGGCGACACCGCCGCCGGCCGCGGTGGAATTGACGTTGAGCACGGTGCGGCCATCGAGGAGTGCGCGCCCGGTGGCCGCGATGGCCTCGAACTTGGCGTAGCGCTCGGCACCGATAACAGGCGTGAGCCGTGCCGGGTCGAGCGCCTGCACATCGACCCGCTGCAATGCCGCCATGCGGTCACCCTCTCAGGGACTCCTGCCCGGAGGTAGATGTTGGCACGATCGCGCTCAGTTTCCGGAGTTGACGAGCAGCTCGCGCACTTCCTCGTCGGTCGTCGGTGCGAAATCGTCGTACCAGGCACCCACGGCGCCGAAACCGGCCGGCTGCACCGGGCAGACGAGGGCGTCGACCTGCGACTCGAGCGACTGGCACGTCTGGGGGGCGCCCACGGGCACGGCCACGACGATGCGGGACGGATCGCGGAGGCGTAACGCTGCAACCGCGGCAGACATTGACGCGCCGGTTGCCAGGCCGTCGTCGACGAGGATCACCGTGTGACCGGTGACGAGCGGCGGGGGCCGGTCGTCGCGGTACTCGTGCTCGCGACGGTGCAGCTCGCGCTCCTCGATCGCGGCGACGCGTTCGATCGCGTCCGGCGACACCTGTGCCTTTGCGATCACGTCGTTGTTGAGGACCCGCACCCCGCCGGAGGCGATTGCGCCCATCGCGAGCTCCTCGAACCCGGGCACGCCGAGCTTGCGCACGAGAAACACATCGAGCGGCGCATGCAACGCACTGGCAACCTCTGCAGCCACCGGCACGCCACCACGCGGCAGGCCCAGGACAATCGTGCGCGGCTGGTCGGCGTACGCCTCGAGCAGCTTGGCCAACGCGCGGCCCGCCTCACGCCGATTCGCGAACTTGGTCACGTGACCATGATCCCCCTGCGCGGCCCGGCGTCAAGGAGCGGGCGAGGTCCTCCGGGACGGGACGTGGACCCGGGAGCCGCTCAGAGGCGGCGACTGATTGCGGACAGCGTCTTGCGCTTGGCCGGCTTCTTCGCGCCCGTCTTCCCGGCCGCGGGCTTCTTGGCCGTTGCCCGCTTGGCGGCCTTCTTGGCGCTCGTCGTCTTCTTCGCGCCCGTCTTCGGGGCCGCGGGCTTCTTGGCTGCCGGCTTCTTCGCGCCCGTCTTCCCGGCCGCAGGCCTCTTGGCGGCTGCCTTCTTCTTGGCACCCGTTCCCTTGGCCGCGTTCTTCTTCGCACCCTTCTTCGCCACCGCCGCCTCCTTCGCTGCGGGCGTACGTACCGGCGACGCAGCCTTCGCGACCGCGCGCCCCTTCTTCGCCGCGATCCGCGGGAGCGCGAGGTCGATGCCGCGGCGAGGCGCGTCGACCGCCTGCACGGTGAACTCGCGCGTCTCACCCTTCTTCAGCACCGACTTGACGCTGGTCGGAGGCGGATCCCCGAGCCCCGCGAGCGGTGCGTAACAGCGCACACCGTCGACCACCACGTGGCCGCCGTGCGACGAGAATTCCACCACCTCACCGGTCACCTTCGAGCCGATCGGATGGTCGATGACAAACTTGAGGAACGGCTTGGGTTCATTGATTGCACCCGGCTGTGAGGTGGACGGCTCCGCGGGCGCCTTGCGGCCGCCGCGTTTGCGTGGCCGCTTCTTGGCCTTTGCCCCCGGCGCGAGCGCGGTCTTCGTTGCCTCCGCGATCGCGGCCTTGACCTCCTTCTTGCTCTTGCCGTCACTCTTCGCCTCGCGCATCGCCTTGTCGCTCTTCGCCCCGCGCACGGGTGAGCGGAGCGAGAAGATCCAGCCGACCGCCGGTACCGGCTTGCCGCCGATCAGCCGTCCCGGGTCGAAGACCCAGGCGTACTGGCCGTGGAACTCCTGGAACGAGTCGTTCGACAGCACGGCGGCGCCGGTGCGGTCGGCGATCTGGAGCAGGAATCCGTCGCCACGCCCGATGGCACCGGCCGGCGGCGAGACCAGCACCCCTGTCTCCTCGGCCTTGTCGTAGCGCTTGCGCTCCGCGGGATCGATGCGGTGCGCGAACGACGCGTCGACCACAACGGTGATGTCGGCGGCCGGATACTCCTCGCGGAACGCCGTGACGGCGTCGTCGAGCTGCTTGAGGCTGGGCGTGCTCCGGCCTTCGGTCGCGATGTTGGAGCCGTCGATGACGACATGATGCGTGGTCATCGCCGTAGTCCAGCCGCGATGTCGCGTGCGCGCCAGCGCAGAGCGGGCCGCATCGGCCGCGACACCGGCCTCTCCGGGGTCACCGTGCGCCGCCCAACCGATCGGCAGCGAGCGCACGCAGGACCTGGTAGTTGGCCTTTCCGGCCGCGGAACGGTCGAGCGAATCGACGAACACGAAACGCTTGGGCTTCTTGTAGCCCGCGAGCTTGGAGCGGCAGAACGCCTCCAGCTCGGCCTCGTCGAGGTGGTGGTTCTCGGTCACTTGGACGAGCGCGACGACCATCTCGCCGAAACGAGCGTCGGGTACGCCCACGACCACGCAGTCGAACACGCCCTTGTGCTTGCGGAGCATCAGCTCGATCTCCTCGGGATACACCTTCTCGCCGCCGCTGTTGATGCACGCCGAACCGCGACCGAGGAGCTTGATGGTGCCGTCGGCGTCGACCATCGCGTAGTCACCGGGAATCGAGTAGCGCACCCCGCCGACGAGCTTGAACGTCTCCCGGGTCTTCTCGGGGTCGTTGTAGTAGCCGAGCGGAATGTGTCCCGTGACCGCGACGAGGCCGATCTCATCGGAGCCGGGCGCAACCTCACGGCCGGTGTGCTCGTCGAGCACCTTCACGCGCGCGTTGACGGCGAAGCGCGCCGGTTTGATCACGGCGTCGTCAGAGGTGGCTTCGCTGCGGGTCATCATTCCTTCCGACGCGCCGAGCGAGTCGAGGAGCGTGACGTGCGGGAGATGCTTCAGCAGCCCCACCTTCGTGTCCGGGCTCCACGTCACGCCCGATGACGTGATCGCGCGCAGCGACGTGAGATCCCAGCGATCAGGGTCATGCTCGAGTGCAGCGAGTAACGGACGCGCG
>DASVIY010000033.1:0-2435 GCA_036386195.1 Acidimicrobiia bacterium
GGCTGCGCACTGCGAAAGCGCGAACGGAGCGACGAGGTTGATCTCGACGATCTCGCGGAAGCGATCGACGGGAAAGTCGATCGCCGGTATCTCGTCGCTCGCTCCGGCGTTGTTGACGAGCACGTCGACGCGTCCGCACCGCTCGAGCGCGGCGTCGACGATCAGAGCCGGTGCGTGCGGCTGCGCGAGGTCGCACTCGACGGTCACCGCGTCGCCCAACTCGTTCGCAAGAGCTTCGAGGCGGTCAATCCGGCGCGCCGCGAGCACGACTCGGGCGCCGGCCGCGTCGAGGACCCGGGCGAATCGTTTACCCAGTCCGGAGCTCGCTCCGGTCACGACCGCGACCTTGCCGTCGAGACGGAAGCGGGCGACGGGATCGAGCGTGGTCACGGCGGGGGAGTGTAGAGGCGCGCCTCACCCGCGACGCGTGGGCATTGGCTAGCCCCGACCGGGTTGGGCGACGGGGCCGTTGCATGGACGACCGTGCTCGTGGTGAGCTTCGTGAAGTCGGCGTAGCCGCCGGGTTCGAAGTAGCCGATGAAGAAGCCCGGTGGCCCGGTGGTGGGCGCATCGACCGCCGTTCGCGGCCGGCTCGAACGGCGATTCAGGACGGATTGCGCGGTCGGCAACCGTTGTGGCATGACGCGTGCGGGTGCGCAATGGTTTCGGTCGCTCGGGCGGGACCTTCGACTCTGCGGCCGAATGTGCCGAGGTCAGACGGGTGGCGTGGCCTCGGACGGCGTAACGGTGCCGGTGATTGCGTCGTCGGCTGTTTCGATACCTGCGATGACGATGCGGTCACGGCCGTCGCGCTTCGCGCGTAGGAGGGCCTGGTCGGCGGCGTCTACTGTTTCGCCAAAGGTGAGTCCGGTCTCCGACGCGGCGAGCCCAAAGCTGACCGTGAAGGGTGGCACGGTGCCGTCGGTGAGCGCGGTGCGCAGTCGGCTCCGGATGCGCTCGATGACGATGACTGCATTGTCCATGGGGCAGTCCGGAAGGACGGCGACGAACTCCTCGCCGCCGTAGCGCGCGGGAATGTCGTTGGGGCGGACGCTGTCACGCAGCACTCGAGCGAAGAGCCGTAAGGCCCGGTCGCCGGTGTCATGGCCGTGCACGTCGTTGAGCAGCTTGAACTGGTCGAGATCGCCGTACGCGACGACGAACGGAAGCCCTTTGTCGGTGAGGTCACGCGTGCGTGCTTCGAGGCTGCGTCGGTTGAGCAGGCCGGTGAGCGGATCGGTACTCGCCTGGGTCTCGGATCGGGCAAACGCTCGGAGCATCCCGAGGCGATCGCCGGCTTTGCGAGCGATCAGTTCCCACCCGCGGCGGGTGTCGGCGGACGGAGGCTCCACCGGGCGTTGCATGTGGACTACGCCCGTGGTGCGGCCCGCGATGCTGACCGGCACGCACACTGCCCATACCTCGTCGTTCCGCCCGCGCAGGTACGGGCAGGTGTCGAGGTGCGAGCTGCTTTTGAAGAACTGCGTCTGTCCGGTCATTGTTGCCGGGCACTCGTCGGGCGCACCCACGCGACAGGCGGCATCCGCGCCAGGAGCGGTACTGAACACCTGGCGGAAATGCGCCTGACTCGAGTCGGCGAGGAGCATTTCCGACGGTATGTCGGGCGCGACGATCGTGAGTGCCTGCGCGACGACGTCATAGGTCGCTTCCTCGGCTTGTTCCATCTCGAGGGCGCGCTGCAGCGAGGTTTCGAGATTCGCATATCGGGCCTCTGCCTGCATCGCGGTCGCGTCGGTCGTCATGCGCCGGTCATCGCGGCGAGCGCCGCGCATGAGCCACAAGCCGGCGATGCTGAGCATCAGGGCAAGCGCCGCGAACGACAGGTACACGGTATTGCGGGCGTCATTGATCCCGGCGACGATTTTTGCGGCGTGAGCGCGCGTGATCGGGTCGTAGAATCTCGTTTGGAGCGAAGTCAGTGCCGCATTGGCATCGCCGGACGCGCGACGCTCGGCGGCCAAAGTCGTCTCGAAGGCTGGATTCGCGCTGCTCATGCCAAGAACGCTGGCCGCGAGCTTGACCGCTCGAGCGGCCGCCGTCGTGTACGACTGTTGCAAGGCGCGCTCACCCGGGTTGTGCAACGCGTGGTGGAGATACTGCGTCCACGCCGCGCTCTGCACCTGAAAGGCCGCCTCTGCGCCGGAGAGTGCGGTCGCTCGCGACACCTGGTCCTGTGTCTGAAGCGTTGTCATGAAGCGCTCTTGCCCGGTCAACGACGCCGCCCACGCTTCGCGCAACGCGGTCTGAGCCGGCGCTGCGCGGTCGGCGAGCTCCCGTGCGACCGAGTCCGTCCCCCGCACGCTTACAACCAGCGTGACCACCATCGTGAGGCAGGCGGCCAGGCTCATCGCGCAGAGGAGCATGGTCCGTGCTGTTGGGCCCATTCGTCGAGATCGCACCGTCCACCTCTCCCG
>DASVIY010000034.1:0-3724 GCA_036386195.1 Acidimicrobiia bacterium
CATCAGCACGTTGGCCCGTCCGGCAAACGTCGCCCACGTCTTGACGCCGTTGACGAGGTAGCCGCCGTCGGTGGGCGTGGCCGTGACCTTGATGCCCGCGACATCGGAGCCGAAGTCGGGCTCGGTCACCATGACACCGACCATCAGCTCGCCGGTGGCGATGCGCGGCAGCCACCGCTGTTTCTGCTCCTCGGTGCCGCCCTTCACAATGGCGCGCGTGAGGATCTCGGGTCGCGTGATGAGCGAGCCGCCGACGCCGAGCGACCCCCACGACAGCTCTTCGGTCGCGACGACCATGCCGAGGTAATCCGACTCGCCGCCCTCGGCAAAGCCGTCGTACTCCGCCGGTACGGAGAGGCCGAAGCCGCCGATCTCGGCGAGCCCGTCGACGATCTCGTCGGGGATGTCGGCATTGGTGCGATGGACATGCTCCGCGACCGGGCGGATCTTCTCTTCGGCGAAGCGGTGAAACGTCTCGCGCACGAGGTCGAAGTCGTCGGAGAGATGCGTCGGCCCGGTGCCCCGACCCTCGAGCCGGTCGGCCAGCGCTTCGAGGAACTCGGGCGCGCGGTGCATCGCCACGAACGGCTCCGCCGGCGCCAGCTCGCTCGCGTCGACCCCCCAGGTCGCGTCGCGGCCGAAGACCTTGGTGCCGAGGTCCCAGATCGCATCGGCGATGAACGCGCGCGCCAGCTGGGACTCGAGCTCACCGTGCTCCGCGTAGTCGAGCATGACGCGGCAGCCCTCGATCGCACTCGCAGCGTGCGCGAGGTCATACGCGAGTACCTGATGGCGATCGAGCGCGGCGACCGAGATCCGACCGTCGACGGTCGCGCCGTGCGCGAGGTAATCGGTCGCTGCCGCGACGAGGGCCGCGGCCTGGTCGACGGCGATGCTCGCCGCTGCGAGCTGGTCGGTCATGCGCCGGAGCCTAGGAGCGCTGCCTCGAGACCTCGCATCTAGGGACCGGGCGGTTGCGTGGCGGGCGGAGTCGTCGAGGCCGGCGGGTTCGTCGCCGGCGTCGTGGCGGGCGGTTCGACAACCGGCGCGCTGGTTGCGGCGCTCGTGGTTCGCGGCCGCGCCGCGGTTGCGGTCGTGGTCTTCCTCCGGGCGGGCTGTGTCGCGACCTTGCGGTGCGTACCGGGAACCTGCGAGCTCCCCGGGCTCTCGGTCACCGGCTGCGTCGCGCCCGGAACTGCTTGCTTCGAGATGCACCACGCCGCGTCGAGCGGCTTGAACACGGCTTCGGCCATGAGGTCGCCGCCCTCGGGGGTGAGGTGCACGCCGTCACCCGCGCGCATCGTGACCGTCTTGCCCGAGGCGGTCTTCAACGACAGCGCGAACTTGCCGTTGGGGCCGGCGAACAGGTTGTACGTGTCGACGTAGGACACGCCCTTGTGCTTCGCAGCCTCTTCCCTGAACACGTCGTTCAGCTCCTTCACTCCGGCGTCGCGTTTCGAGTCCTTCATGATCGGCGCACCCACCCAGTAGACGGTGCGCCCATCGCCCTTGAGGATCGTCATCATCTGGTCGACGAGCTGCGCGTACTGCTTGCGCCACGCGGGCTCATTGTCACCCGATTGTTGCTGCACGATGCTCGTGTCGTTCGCGCCGATGATGAATACGGTCACCTCGGGTTGAAACGCGTTCACGTCCTCGGCCGCGTGCTTCGGCCAGTCGTAGAAGCTCGGGGAGTTGAGGCCACTCGAGACGCGCGAGTTGAACTGCGGTTGGACGACGCCAGTCGCCGCGGTCTGGGTGCCGAGTGAGGGGCCGAGCGAGCCGGCGAGCGAGTCGCCGCCGATCCACAGCTTGAGTGGCGTCGTCGCGGTCAGCACCCGCTTCTTGCACGCAGAGACCGGTGTGGCGGCGGTCGTGCCCGCAACCTTCGACGTGCTGGTGGGCTTGTCCTGCGCGCCGGCGAACACCGGTCGGCCGGGGGCCCCGAACCGGAGGGTGTCGGTCATGACCAAACCGACCCCGAGGGCTCCGAGCACGCCCGCGACCGAGCCGGCGATGATCTTGTGGTGACGCCGCCGTCGCAGGAGCTGACGGCGGCGGGCCCCGATGTGCGCGGAGTTATCGAAGGATTTCGGCATGGGTCGTCGCCGAGGAGCGACGGGAGCATTCTACTGACGGAGGCCGCTCAAGCCGGTTCGGTGGAGGCGGCGGAATCGAGCTGGGTGCGGTAGAGCTCGGCGTACAGGCCGCCCGCACGCAGCAAGGCGTCGTGAGTTCCCTGCTCGGCGATCCGTCCGTCTTCGATCACCAGGATCCTGTCGGCCCCCACGATCGTCGACAGCCGGTGCGCGATCACGAGCGCAGTGCGTCCGGCGAGCGCGTCGGCGAGGGCGCGCTGGATGGCGTGCTCCGACTCCGAGTCGAGGTGCGACGTCGCCTCGTCGAGGATCACGACCGCGGGGTCCTTCAGCAACATGCGCGCAATCGCGAGTCGTTGCTTCTCGCCACCCGACATCCGGTAGCCGCGCTCGCCGACGACGGTGGCGTAGCCATCGGGCAGTGACGCGATCACGTCGTGGATTCGTGCGGCGCGACACGCAGCGATCAACTCGTCGTCGGTGGCGTCGGGACGCGTGTACCGCAGGTTCTCACTGATCGAAGCGTGAAAGAGGTGCGGGTCCTGCATCACCATGCCGACGGCGTCGCGCAGCGACGACTCGGTCAGGTCGCGGACGTCGTGGCCGTCGAAGACCACCTGGCCACGGGTCGTGTCGTAGATACGGGGAACGAGCATCGCGGTAGTCGTCTTGCCTGCGCCCGACGGGCCGACCAGCGCGACCAGCTCTCCGGGCTCGATGGTGAAGCTGACGTCGCGCAGGATCCAGGCACTCGGGTCGCTACCCGCCGCGCTGAGCGAATTTTCCTCCAGCGAGGCCAGCGATGCCAGCGCCGCCGGCGGGTGCCGGAACCACACGTGATCGAGCGCGACCCGCCCCTTGGGATTGACGAGGTCGATCGCGCCCGGCCGATCGGTGATCGAGATCGGGAAGTCGAGCACTTCGAAGACCCGCTCGAAGCTGACGAGCGCGGTCATCACGTCGACGCGTGCGTTGGTCAGCTGGGTGAGTGGTTGATAGATCTGCGCGACGTACAGGACGAAGGCCGCGACGACGCCGACCGAGAGCGCGCCGGAGATCGCGAGTTGTCCGCCGAGGTAGTAGACGACAGCGGTGCCCACTGCGGCGACGAGCCCGAGGGCGACGAACAGGACGCGCGAGTACATCGCGGTCTTGATGCCGACGTCGCGCACTTGTGAAGCTCGCTCGGAGAACGTGTCACGCTCGCGGTCGTGCGACCCGAACAGCTTGACGACGAGCGCGCCGGCGACGTTGAACCGCTCGGCGATCGTGTTGTTCATGCCCGCGTTGAGCTGCATGCCTTCGCGTGTGACGACCTGCAGCTTCCGTCCCATGCGCTTCGCGGGAATGATGAATGCCGGAAGCACCAAGAGCGTGAGGATTGTCAGCCGCCATTCGAGCGCGAGCATCACGGCCAGTGTCATGACGACAGCGATCAGGTTGGACACGACGGTGCCGAGCGTGTTGGTGACGGCTTGCTGCGCGCCGATCACGTCGTTGTTGAGTCGCGACATCAACGCGCCGGTCTGTGTGCGGGTGAAGAACGCGATCGGCATGCGCTGCACGTGGTCGTAGACCTTGGAGCGCATGTCGTAGATCAGGCCCTCCCCGATGCGCGCCGAGTA
>DASVIY010000035.1:0-1548 GCA_036386195.1 Acidimicrobiia bacterium
TCAATTCGCGGCGCCGAGTTCTTGCTACGGTTGAGTCGTGGCACTGGCAGGGACAACTGAGGCTCGATTTGCGCCGGCCGTGCCTGCTGATCCGGTGCGCGTGCGCGATCGACGCACCATCCGGATGGTTGTCTCACTCGCGGTCGTCTTTGCGGTTTTCGTCTTCGCGCTGCCGAAAGTCGCGAGCATCTCCGACGTCTGGACGCAGATCCGCGAGATGAGCGTCGTCGCGCTCGTGGTTCTGCTCGTCGCCGCGGCATGGAATCTCGTGACCTACGCATTCGTGTTGCGCGTGGCCACGCCCGGGCTCACGTATTCGCAGGCGGTCGTGGTCACCGAGTCGTCGACCGCGGTCGCCAACACGATGCCCGGCGGCGGTGCGCTCGGAGTCGGCGTGACGGCAGCCATGTACCGGTCATGGGGCTTCGGCGCGTCGACCACGAGCTCCGCGGTCCTGCTCACGGGAATCTGGAACACCCTGGTGAAGCTCGGGCTCCCCATCCTGGCTCTCGGCGTGCTCGCAACCCAAGGTCACGCCAGCCTCGCCCGCCTCTCCGCGTCGCTCATCGGTGTCGGCGTGCTGGCCGTGACCGTGGGCGGCATCGTGATGCTGCTCCACAGTGACAGTGCCGCGCGGCGAGCCGGCGGACTCGCTGCGCATGGCTACTCGCAACTGCGCCGGGTCATGCGACGGCCGGCCGTCACCGGATGGAAGGACGCGGCGTCGGAGTTCCGCACCCGATTGCGGCTCCTTCTGCGGCGTTCATGGCTGCGGCTCACGATCTTCACCGTCGTCAGCCAGCTCTCGCTCTACGTCGTGTTGCTCCTCGCGGTGCGGGGGGCGGGCATCTCGAGCAGCCAAGTGAGCTGGGCCGAGGTGCTCGCGGCATTCGCATTCGTGCGGCTGCTCTCGACGATTCCGCTCACGCCGGGCGGCCTCGGTGTGGTGGAGCTCGGCTTGACCGGCGCCCTGGTTGGCTTCGGTGGCGACAAGGCGAGCGTCGTCGCGGCCGTCCTCCTGTTCCGCGCGCTCACGTACCTCGCACCGATCGTCTTCGGTTCGCTCACCTACTTCGTGTGGCGCCACCGCACTGCGTGGCGCATGCCCGTTGAGCCGTCGCCCGTGCCGTCGCCCGCGTAGCGCGAACTCACTCGACGCGCGATTGCTTCGTTCACTCGAGGAATCACCCCGGTATTTGCCGAGAATGCCACGAGTAAACGGATGTTTCGGGCCGTTGACGAGCGTTGGTTCCGAGGGGGCTCGCCGCGAAGCTGGGCAGTAGGGTGTTTCGCGAAGCGAGTTCGGCCGCGTCGTCGCGGCGCTCGCCGGAAGTTTCGATAGGGAGCACGCATGAAGCTGCAGAAGATCTCGATTCACGGGCATCAAGTCGCGTACCGCATGGGCGGCGAGGGTCCCGCGGTGTTGCTCATTCACGGGATGGCCGGCTCCGCGTCGACGTGGCAGGACGTCATGCCCGCGCTGGGCGAGCAGGCGACGGTCATCGCGCCCGATCTGCCCGGCCACGGCGCGTCGGAGAAGTTCCGCGG
>DASVIY010000036.1:0-2191 GCA_036386195.1 Acidimicrobiia bacterium
GCGAGCGACGAGCGCAGGCCGTCGACATCCAGCCCGGCAGGCGCGACTTGCAGCAGCACTCGCAACGAGCGACTCGCCAGTCGCAACGTGCGGGGCACGATCCAGACCGCGATGGCGGCACCGACGATGGTGTCGGCGCCGGACCAGCCGGTCGTGAGCACGATGACACCGGCCCCGATCACGCCGACCGAGCCGACCAGGTCCGCGAGCACCTCGATGTACGCGCCTTCGACGTTCAGACTCTCGCTCGCACCGGGACGCAGGAGGAGGAGCGCGACGACGTTGATCCCGAGTCCGATGATCGCAACCACGATCATCGGACCGGCATCCACACTCGGCTCGTTGGCGATGCGAAACCCGGCCTCGACGAGGACGTACGCCGACACGCCGAGCAACAACACCGCGTTGGCGAGCGCGGCGAGCACCTCGAGCCGGTACAGCCCGAAGGTGCGGGATCGCGAATGGGCGCCGTCGCGGTTCGCGAGCCCGATCGCCGCGAGCGAGAGACCGAGACCGACGGCATCGACGAGCATGTGGGCGGAATCGGACAGCAGCGCGAGCGAGCCGGTCAGAAACGACGCGACCGCTTGCACGACGAGGAACGCGACCGTGAGCACCAACGCGAGGCGGAGGCGCCCGGCATGGCGCGCGCCTGCCCGCTGGATGGGCTGACCGTGTTGGTGCCCGGTGCTCACGTGCCAACGATACGGTCATGGCGCGACCACTTGGAACTGGTCCGCGTTGACTCAAGAAGAAGTGAAGTGATCGCGGGCCAGTTCAGTTGGGCCGCAGGTGCGCGCTTGGCGTTACCGACAGTCGAGCGCCCCGCGGAGCTTCTCGAGATTTCGGTTCATCACGGTGAGGTAGTCGTCTCCGGCCGCGGCTTCCTTGCCGGTGAGACCTTCGAGCGGATCAAGCACGTCCGTGCGCAGTCCGCCGGCTTCACGAGCGAGCGTCTCGGCGATCTTGGGTGAGACGAGTGTCTCGGTGAAGATCGTCGTCACGTGCTGCTTCTTCGCCAGATCGCTGAGCTCCGCGAGGCGCTTCGCGTCGGGCTCGGCATCGGGCGACAGACCCGAGACGCCCTGCTGATGGAGACCGTACGCCTTTGCGAGATATCCGAACGCCTCGTGTGACGTGACAATCAGCGTGCGCCGGCAGTGAGCAAGACCCTGGCTGTACCGCATGTCGAGCGCGCGGAGCTGCGAGTCGAACGCCCGCGCGTTGCGGGTGAAGGTGGCCTTCTCCTTTGGGTCGGCTTTGGCCAATGCGCGCGCGACGTCGTCAACGATGTCGACCATGAGACGAGGCGCGAGCCAGACGTGCGGGTCGAGCGCGTTGGGATCGCCCTCCTTCACCTGTTTGCCTTTCGCTCCGATCGGAAGCTGCTGGAGCAGCACGACCGTCTCGCCGTCGCGCTGGTGGGCCGACCGCTCGACGGCGGGTTGGAAGCCGTTGCCCATCACGAGGACGACGTTGGCGCTCTGGATCTCGTCGACCTGCTTGGGCGAGAGCTCGAGATCGTGTGGCTCCGCCCCTGCGGGCGTGAGATTCGTCACGACGGCACGGGCACCACCAACACGCTGCGCCGCGTACGCGACCGGGTAGAACGCGGCGACGACGGAGACCTTGCCGTGGGTTGCCGGCCCGCTCGCGGCACCGCATCCGGCCACGGCAAGCGCCGCGAGGACCACGACGCCGACACCGCTCGTGTAGGCCGTCCTAAGAACGATTCTCATAGATTGAACATACCATCTATAATGGGAATCGTCATCATTTCTCGTCGAGGAGGAATTCCGATCCCGGTGCTCGTCGCTGACGACGTTTCGTTCGCCTACGGGAGCGACACCGTGCTCGACCGGGTCGATCTGGCCCTCGCGCCCGGCGAGTTCGTGGCGCTCGTCGGCCCGAACGGCGCCGGCAAATCGACGCTGCTGCGGATCCTCCTCGGACTGCTGCCGCCCGGCCGAGGGGCCGTCCGGCTCTTCGGAGAACCGCCCCGCACACTGCGCAATCGCTGGCGGCTCGGGTACGTGCCGCAACGCCCGCGCATCGCACCCGACCTGCCGGCCACGGTGGAGGAAGTTGTCGCGACCGGCCGTCTTGCCCGCCAGGGTTGGTGGCGACGGCCTCGCGCCGCCGATCGAGCTGCCGTGGATCACGCGCTCGAATCGGTTGCACTCAGTGAGCT
>DASVIY010000037.1:0-15884 GCA_036386195.1 Acidimicrobiia bacterium
GCACGACCGACTGGAGGAACAGGAAGATCATCCGCGGCGGCGGGGAAAGACGCGGAATCTCGGGCAACGGGCTGAGCACCGGGAGCCAGACGATGAACGACGTCAGGAAGATGAGCGAGTGCACGGCGAAATGCACCCAACCCGAGCGCAAGCTCGCGTCGACGATCGCGGGCCAGTGCGTGAAGACCAGCACCAGATTGAACACGATCAGCGCAGGGAGGAATCGCGCCAGCTGCCGTACGGTGCGGAACAGCAACGACGGTGGCCGCAGCACCTCGCGCAGGAGCCATCCGGGCGTGCCGAGCAGCAGCAGCGGCACCGCAACCATCGCGAGGCTCAGGTGCTGCACCATGTGGACGCTGTACATCGAGCGCTCGGCGATGTCATGGACCGGCCAGTCGGACGCGAGCCACACGGTCAACACGCCGAGCGTCCAACATGTGACCTGCAGGCGGGTGACCGGCGACTGACCCGGCGCGACCCACTTCGGACCCAACCGCACCACGGCGATCGCGTACCCCACCGCGAAGAGCGCGACGAGCAGCCAGACGTCGGGGTGCGGCGACCAGGCCGGGAGGTGCGCGGCCGCGCCGAGCGTCAACTCAGGATCCTCCGGCGAAGGCGTGCAGTGTCGCGAGCACGATCGCAAACAGGATGACCGCGGCGGTGATCCCGAGGATGAAGAACCGGCGGAAGATGGGCCGGTCCGTTCTCAGGTGCATGTACCAGGACGCGACCATCGTGAACTTGGCCGCGGCAAGCAATAGCAGCAGTGCGACGATGACGCCTTCCGGCGCGTTGTCGCTCTGGTAGCTGACCACGACCTCGATCGCGGTGAGCACGACGAGCACGACCGCGATGACCACGTACTTGAGTGGCGACGGATGAGGCATGAGCTCGCCCGGCAGCATCTCCGCCGGCGCGTGCGTGACCTCGGGCGACAGATGTGACTCGACGGCGCGCTCGACCTCGGTGCCCACCCCTTCGACCTTCTCGGCCACTCCAGTGGATTCGTTGTCGTCAGCCATGATCCTTGCCTCAGTGCGGGATGAGGTAGACGACCGTGAAGATCACGATCCACACGACGTCGACGAAGTGCCAGTACAGCCCGGCGACTTCGATCTTCTCGGAGTCGCCGCTCGTGAGCCGGCCCTGGGTGGAGAGCCCCCACAACGAGAGCAGCCAGAGGATGCCGATCGTCACGTGCGCGCCGTGGAAGCCCGTCAAGACGTAGAACGTCGAGCCGAACAGGTTGGTATCGAGCTGCAAGCCCTTGCGGTAGAACTCGGTGAACTCGAACACCTGTCCACCGATGAATGTCGCACCGAAGAGCGCAGTCGCGAGGAGCCAGATCCGAAAACGGCGGTAGTCACCGCGTTGGATCGCAGCGAGCGCGAGCACCATGGTGAGCGAGCTCATCAGCAGGATGAACGATGTCAACGACGTGAAAGGGATGTTGTACGCCTGTGCCGGCGTCAGGCCGTGCTGGCCGGAGCGCCCGCGGTACAGCAGGTACGCGGAGATGAACGACCCGAAGAAGAGGCAGTCGGACGCCAGGAACAGCCAGATCGCCAGCTTGGTGTTGGTCAAGCCGGTGCTGGTGGGCTCGGCGTACGCGTGCGCATCCTCGTCGCGGCTCGGCACGTCGGGACCGTCGTGACCCGGCTCGACGATCGTCGTGTCCATCAGTCGCCCCTCATCATTCGGAAGCCGGCTCGGTCGCCCACGAGTAGGCACCGAACAGCAGCAACAGCGCGCCCGGCAGCACGAACCACATGTTCTTGAACACCGCCGCGTAGCCGAGCAGCGGCAGACCAAGCGCCATCACGAACGGGAAGTACGACGGCGACGGCATGTGAATGTGGTGCTCGGGCGTCGCGGCCTGGCGCTCGAGCATGTCGTCGGCACCGCCGCGCGGCAGCCGCACGAGCTTGCCGTTCTCGTCTTCGGTGTACTTGTGGTGCCAGAAGTCGTCGCGCGCCTCGACGTGGGGCACCTCGACGAAGTTGTACTCCGGCGGCGGAGACGGCACCGTCCACTCGAGCGTGCGCCCGTCCCACGCGTCAGTGGGCGCCGGCTCTCCGTGGCGCCGGCTCACCAGCGCGTTGACGATGAAGAGGAGCACCGAGAACGCGATGATGAACGACCCGATCGTCGCCAGAAAGTTCATGAAGTCCCAGCCGAAACCGGAGTCGTAGCGATACGTGCGAC
The DNA here is from genome assembly GCA_036386195.1 of Acidimicrobiia bacterium. Taxonomy (GTDB): domain Bacteria; phylum Actinomycetota; class Acidimicrobiia; order IMCC26256; family JBBRZM01; genus JBBRZM01. The sequence continues at coordinate 2,212 of DASVIY010000037.1, forward strand.
GCGGCTGGCCCATCAGGCCGAGCAGGTGCATCGGGAAGAACGTGAGGTTGAAGCCGACCACCATCGTCCAGAAGTTGACCTTGCCGAGCCGCTCGTTCATGAACCGGCCGTAGAGCTTCGGGAACCAGTAGTAGAAGCCGCCGAAGATGCCGAACACCAGGCCGCCGAAGAGCACGTAGTGGAAGTGCGCGACGACGAAGTAGGTGTCGGTCTGCTGTGTGTCGGCGGGAACGACCGAGTGCAGCACACCGGACAGCCCGCCGATCGTGAACTGCGCGATGAAACCGAGCGCGAAGAGCATGGCCGTGCTGAGCCTGACTACCCCGCCCCACACCGTCGCCATCCAGTTGAAGATCTTCACGCCGGTCGGAATCGCGATGAGCATCGTCGACAAGGAGAACGCGGAGACGGCCACGGGGCCGAGGCCGGTCGCGAACATGTGGTGCGCCCACACGCCCCAACCGAGAAACCCGATCGCGATGCCCGAGAACACGACCACCGAGTAGCCGAACAACGGCTTGCGCGAGAACACGGGCAGGATCTCCGAGACGATGCCCATGCCCGGTAAAATCAGGATGTACACCTCGGGGTGACCGAAGAGCCAGAAGAGGTGTTGATACAGCAACGGGTCACCACCCGCGGCAGGGTGGAAGAAGTTGGTGCCGAAGTTCCGATCGAAGAACACCATGATCAACGCGGTCGTCACGATCGGGATCGCGAACAGCGTCAGGAACGCGACCACCAGCATCATCCACGTGAACACGGGCATGCGCATGAGCGTCATGCCGGGCGCGCGCAGGTTGAGCACCGTGACGATGAAGTTGATCGCCGACGTCGTCGAGCCGATGCCGAGCATGACGAGGCCGACGGTCCAGAAGTCGGGGCCGCGCCCCGGCAGGAAGCCGCTGCTGATGCTCGAGCTCGTCAGCGGCGTGTAACCGAACCAACCGCCGTTGGGTGCGCCGCCGAGGAAGAAGCTGGAGTACAGGAAGATGCCGCCGAAGAGCACCACCCAGTAGCCGAACGCGTTGAGCCGGGGGAACGCGACGTCGCGCGCGCCGATCTGCAGCGGGATCAGGTAGTTGCCGAACGCGACCGCCAGCGGCATACCCATCAGGAACACCATCGTGGTGCCGTGCATCGTGAACAGCTGGTTGTACTGCGATGCGGTGAGCACCGTGCCGTTGGGGCCCGCGAGCTGCAGCCTGATGAGCAGCGCCTCGATGCCGCCGATCACGAGAAATGCGAGCGCGGTCGTCATGTACATGATCGCGATCTTCTTGTGGTCAACGGTCGTGAACCAGCTCCAAAAGCCGGTGGTGGCCTTGGGGCGGCGCAACACGTCGACGCGCCGCACCGGAGCTTGCGTGGGCGCCTCGTCGACTTTGGTCATCGGCGGTCTCCTGGAACGAGCGGTGCGGTGGTCACTTCAGTGTGAGCAGGTAGTCGGCGATATTGACCGCCTCGTCGTGGCTCATCACCGGCAGGCCGGGCGGCGTGTTCTTCGTAAACGATGGCATGCCGACGCAGGTCGCGGGCGGCGGCAAGCGGCAGTCCTTCGACTGCATGGGGATCATCCCCGGCGCGTTGAGGAGCCAGGCAATCAGGTTGGTCTCGTCGAGCTTGTAGTAACCGCTGGCGAACGTGGACCTGCTCGCCAGGTGTGTGAGGTTGGGGCCGTACGTGCTCGCCTTCGAGTCGGTGAACGTGTGACAGCTGGTGCACGCGAACTTCGCGATCGCTGTCGGACCGGGCCCGTTGGGCTTGCCATCGGGACCGAGCAGCGGAGTCGCCGGCCCCTGTTTCTGCCCTTCGAGCCATCGCGCGTAGTCGCCGGGGCTCTTGGCGATCACTTTGAAGCGCATGTTGGCGTGGGAGAGGCCGCAGTATTCGGCGCACTGGCCGTTGAAGACGCCGGGCTTGTCGGCTTCGATCGTGAGCCGTTGATGGCGCCCGGGCACGACGTCTTGCTTGCCGGCGAGCTCGGGCACCCAGAAGCTGTGAATCACGTTGCACTCGTCGGGCAGGGACGCATCGCACGCCGTGAGGTCGACATTGACCTGGCGGCCGGCCGGGATCACGAGCTCGTCGGCACCGACGGCCTGGATCTTCTTGGTCTTGCTCAGCGTCTCGAACTGCCACCACCATTGCTTGCCGACCACCTTGACCTGGACCGCGTTCGGGCCGGGGCTCTGCGACAGGTCGAAGATCGTGCGGATCGTCGGCACCGCGACGACGGCGAGAATGAGCGCCGGCACGATCGTCCAGCCGATCTCGAGCGCCGAGTTGCCGTGCACCTGCTTGGGATTCATGTCGCTTCCGGGACGGACCCGGAAACGCACCGCCATGTAGATCACGCCGCCGATCACCGCGACCCCGATGACGGCCGCGATCCAGAAGATCGGTGAGAACAGGTTGAGGATCGTCTGGGCGGGAGGGCCCTTCGGGTGGAGCGTGTTCTGGCCGTTGTTGTTGGCCTCGGCGCATGCCGTCGCGAACATCCCCAGGCACAGAAGCGCGCCGGCGGTGAGCCAACGCCTCCGGCGTGAGGTGCGATCTGTCATGTGGGCGCTCTCCGTGAGACCAGCTGCGGACCGCCCGCTCGGCCCGATCCCGGGCGACTCTACTGCCGCCGACTTCTCAGGTCGCAACTTCTCGCGGGCGTGCGGGAGTCAGAATCCGAGCCGGTCGAGCGCACCGGCGCGGCGCTGCCAGTCGCGCTCAACCTTTACGTTCGTTTCGAGGTAGACGCGCACACCGAGGAGCGCCTCCAGCTCGAGCCGGGCGGCCGTGCCCGCCGCTTTGAGGACCGCCCCGCCCTTCCCGATCACAATGCCCTTCTGGGACTCACGTTCGACCAGGATCACGGCCCGCAGCCGCAGGATGGGCGGGGCGTCGGGATCCGGCGCGGCCCGGTCGGCATCGGGTTCGATCTCGGCGACCTGCACGCTGATGGAGTGGGGCAACTCGTCGCGCGCCATCGCGAGGAGCTGCTCGCGTACGAGCTCGGCCGCGAGGGTCGTCTCCGGCTGGTCGGTGACCGTGCCGTCGGGGTAATAGCGCGGGCCGAGATCGAGCCGCGACTCGATCTCGCCGATGAGCCCGTCGACACCTTTGCCGGTCTTCGCGGACAGGGGGACGTACGCGTCGAAGTCACCCAGCGCGCTCGTCGCGTCAGCAAGGTGCGCGAGCACTTGTTGGTTCGAGGCGCGATCGACCTTGTTGAGCACGAGCAGCATCGGCGTGCCCGCCTGCTGCACCATCTCCGCGATGAACCGGTCGCCGCGGCCGATGGGCGCGTCGGCTTCGATCAGCAGCGCGATGAGATCGACTTCGTTGAGCGTTGCGATCGCGCGTTGGTTGGTGCGTTCCCCCAGCAGCGTGCGCGGTTTGTGGATGCCCGGCGTGTCGAGCAACACGATCTGACTCGTGGCGGTGGTGCGTACGCCGCGGATCTGGGTGCGCGTGGTCTGGGGCCGATCCGAGACGATCGCGACCTTGCTCCCGACGATTTGGTTCACGAGCGTCGACTTCCCGACGTTCGGACGCCCGACGAGCGTGACGAAACCCGACCGAAACTGCGTGCCCGGGTCGGCCGCAGTCACGCCGGGGGCGCCTCGACGGGCGACGCCTCGCCGGCCGATGCCGAACCGTCTTCGTGCGCACGCCCGACCGGGCGGATGTGGACCGACACGATGCGGCGACCCTGGACGCGCTCGGTGCGGAACTCGAGACCCTGAAACTCCACTGCCTCGCCTTCGTCGGGAACGTGACCCAAGAGGTTGAACACGAGACCGCCGACGGTGTCCCATTCCGTGTCGGGGAGCTCCATGCCGAGCTCCTCGCTCACATCGTCGATGGGCGTCGAACCCGGGACGCGCAGGCAGTTGCCGGGGAGGTGCTCCACGCTGGGCGCTTCGACGTCGTACTCATCGGTGATGTCGCCGACGATCTCTTCGAGCAGGTCCTCCATCGTCACCAGCCCCGCGGTGCCGCCGTACTCGTCAATCACGATCGCCATGTGGAACTGCTTCGTCTGCATCTCCCGAAGGAGCTCCGCGACGCGCTTCTGCTCGGGCACGAATACGGCCTCACGCGCTGCCCTGCGCACCGACTCGCTCCCCTTGCCCGCGCGCGCAAGGGTGACAAGATCCTTGAGGTACACGAGCCCCACGATGTTGTCGGTCGACTCCGCGTACGCCGGCAAGCGTGAGAACCCGGCCTCGATGGCCCGTGTGATGCCGTCCTCGATCGTGGCGTCGGCTTCGATCACGACCATGTCGGGTCGTGGCAGCATGACCTCACGCACCACCGTGTCACCGAACTCGAAGATCGAGTGGATGAGCGCCTGTTCCTCACGCTCGATCACATCCTCCTCGGCCGCGACATCGGCCATAGTGCGGATGTCTTCCTCCGACACGAACGGGCCCTGTTTCAGGCCCTTACCGGGAAGCAGCACGTTGGCGAGACCGATGAGCGCTCGCGACAGCAGCCGCAGCGGCGGAAAGTTGCTGATGAAGTACAGGAAACCGGAAACGCGCAGCGCCGCGCGATCGGTGTGTTGCACGGCGTAGGTCTTGGGCGCGACCTCGCCGATGACGAAGAACGCGACGATCTGCAACACGATGCCGAGGAACACGCCGTAGGCGCCGAGCTGCCGCTCGAACAGCACACCGAGCAGCGTTGCGCTGGTGAGCTGCGTAACCAGCAGCAGGAGCAGCACGACGTTCAGGGTCTGCTCGGGATGCTCCAGCAACTTCGCCAGCCGCGCCGCGCCTTTGCGGCCCTCCTCCTCGAGCGAGAGCGCACGGATCCGGTTCATGCGGACGAATGCCGTCTCCGACATCGCGAGCACGATCGAGAACAGGAACAGGGTCGTGACGACGACGACGATGAGCCAGTCGGCGCCCGTCATCGTTGTTGCTCGAGCTCTCGGAAGCGAGCGAGGAGCTCGTTTTCTCGGCGCTTCATCGCCTCGGATTCCTTCTCGTCGGCATGGTCGTAGCTGAGCAGATGCAAGGTGCCGTGCACGACGAGCAACGCGAGCTCGTCATCGAACGACGCGCCATGCTCGCCCGCCTGTCGCTCGGCGATGCCCGGGCAGACAACCACGTCACCGATCACGACGGGCGGCTCGGTCGGTGACGACGTCGACCCGGGGCCCCGACCACCTTGGTCGGGCTGGCGCCCGCCGGGTACTGCGTCGTCGTCCATCGGGAACGCGAGCACGTCGGTGGGTCCGGTTCCGCCGAGGAACCGCTCGTTGAGATCGGTGATCGCCTGCTCGTCGACGAAGATCACCGACATCTCGGCGTCGTCGGGCGCGCGCTCCTCCTCGCACACGAGCCGCGCGAGTCGCACCCACCGCAACACGTCGACGCCGACGGCCGACTGTTCGTCGGCCCCGAACACGGATGCGCTCATTGCGCGCGGTCGTCTTCCGCGCGCCCGTACGCGTCGACGATGTCCTGGACGATCTTGTGCCGGACGACGTCGCCCGAACCGAGCTCGATGAACGTGAGTCCCGGGATGTCGGTGAGAACGTCGCGCACCGCGAGCAACCCCGAGCGGCCACGGCCTTCGGCCAGGTCGATCTGGGTGACGTCGCCGGTCACGACGATCTTGGAGCCGAACCCGAGACGGGTGAGGAACATCTTCATCTGCTCGGCCGTCGTGTTCTGCGCCTCGTCGAGGATGATGAAGGAGTCGTTGAGCGTGCGGCCGCGCATGAACGCGAGCGGCGCAACTTCGATCGTGCCGCGGTCCATCAGACGCGTGACCGCTTCGGGGTCGAGCATGTCGTAGAGCGCGTCGTAGAGCGGCCGGAGGTACGGGTCGACCTTCGCGAGGATGTCGCCCGGAAGGAATCCGAGCCGCTCACCCGCCTCGACGGCCGGACGCGTGAGGATGATGCGGTTGATCTCCTTCGCCTGGAGTGCCTGCACCGCGAGCGCGACGGCCAGGTAGCTCTTGCCGGTGCCGGCCGGGCCGATGCTGAACGTGACCGTGTTTGCCTTGACGGCGTCGACATAACGCTTCTGGCCCTGCGTCTTCGGACGCACGGGCTTTCGGCCGCGCAGCACTTCGGTGCTCAGCACCTCCGTCGGGCGTTGATCGGCTTTCAGCATCTCGATGCTTCGTCCGACGCCCGCCGCGTCGAGCGTGTGGCCCCGCTCGAGCAGCAACACCATCTCCTCGAAGAGGCGGCCGACGCGTTCGGCCTCGATCTCATCGCCGCGGATCGTGATCTCGTTGCCGCGCACATGGATGGAAACGGGGAACGCTGTCTCCACGAGGCGCAACAGCTCATCGCGCTGGCCGAGCAGACCCACCATGAGGTGGTTGCCGGGCACAAGGATCTTGACCTGGGTCGGCGACGGTGCACTCACGTCACGTGCAGCGTACTTGCGCCGATCGGAGAGCGCGTTACGCGTTGGCGTTGGCGTCAGCGGTAGCGTTGGCGTCAGCGGTGGCGGTAGCGCTGACGTCAGCGGTAGCGCCGACGTCAGCGGTAGCGTCGACGTCGACGTCGACACTTTCGCCGGCGGCACCGCCGGCATTGGCGCGCAGCCCGAGCTGATCAAGGCGGATGCCGAGCTCGTCGGGGGTGCGGCCGAGCACGGCGGCCAGCACGCGCAGGTCGTCGCGACGGATCGTGAGCAGACGGCCGTTGAAGTCTTGGCGTTGGAGCTGGATCGTCGACGCGTAACGGGAGAGAACGGTCGCGTCGGCGTCGTCGAGCGTGTGGAGGCGCACGAGATCGATCGTGAAGCCGTCGGCCAGGTCGATCGTGCCACCCTCAGTGAGATCGATGTCGATCTCGAAATCGCGCGGCAGGAGTTGGTCGGCGGGCACCGAATAGATCTCGGCGAGACGGATGAGCCGCGGCACGGAGATGGCCCGCTCGCCACGCTCGTACGCGCCCAGCACCGACGCCTTGAACTCCAAGCCGGAGCGCGCTTCGACGTCGTGCAGCGACAAACCCTTTTGTCGCCGTATGGCGCGCAAGCGCTCACCGACGTGAGTCCCGTTGATACTCACCTATGCCCCCAACGTGCGATCGTGCGGCAGGATAACAAATGTTCCTGAATGGGGCAGGGTTGGCGGCCGCCTTCGCAACGTGTCGCATATCGTACACTAAAAACCACTACACGTGAACCCCCTGCTCAGGAGGGCTCACGGCCGCCCGTTACGGGCCGTCCGGGCCGCCCGCGACGGGCCGTCAGCACCGCCGCGACAGCTACCGCAGCGGTTTCAGCCCGCAGGACGTGGGGTCCGACTGCGATCGCGGGCGGACGGCCGAGGGCCTCGAGCTCTTCCGGGGCGAGCCCACCCTCGGGCCCGACGAGCACCAACCACTCGTCGCCCGGCGGGTCATCGTGGCCGCCGTCTGATCCAAGACGGTCCGCGACCATGAGGCCGGGCCGTCCCGCCAGCGTCGCGACCTCCGCGGGCGCGGCGACTTCAGGGAGGTGCGCCCGCCGGCTTTGGGCCGCGGCTTCGCGCGCGACTCGACCGAAGCGAGCGGTCGCGGCCGCGGCACGGTCGTCGTCCCACCGCATCACGGAGCGTTGCGCGATCACGGGAAGGATGCGATCGACGCCGAGCTCCGTGAGCTGTTGCACGACGACGTCGGTCTTCGAGCCTTTGGTGAGTCCGAACGCGATCGCCAGCGTGGGGCGGACCATCGGCTCGGTCTGCACCGGTGACACCGCGCGGACCGCGAGCACGCCGGCGTCGGACGACACGACGTTGTAGAGACGCCAACGACCGCGACCATCCGCGATCGTGACACGCTCCCCCGCGCGCACACGCCGCACCCGCTGGAGATGATGACCGTCGTCACCGTCGATGACGGCGTCGTCGTCGAGCCCGTCGCGAAATGTGTGTGCCGTCGCGCCGGCCGATGCCGGCCAGTCATCGATCACTAGTGGAATGCGGAGCGGAACCGCGACAACAGCTTCGCGTCGGGTGGCGATACGTCTTCCCCCCGTCGTTCCGCGAGCGTGCGGAGCAATTCGGCGTCTTCGGGCTTGAGCTTGCGCGGGACTTCGACGTCGGTGCGTACCAGCAAGTCACCGCGCCCGCGCCCACGCAGCGAGTGCACGCCGAAGCCCTTGAGACGAAAGATCTCTCCCGGCTGTGTGCCCGGCGGCACGACCAGCTCTTCGGCGCCGTCGAGCGTCTCGACCTGGAGTCGCGTGCCGAGCGCGGCTTGCAACATCGAGATCGATCGCACGTGCAGGAGGTCGTCGCCGTCGCGGCGCAGATCCGGATGCGGCAGCACGCGGACGTTGACGTAGAGATCGCCGGCGATGCCGCCGCGGGGCGCGGCGGGACCGCGCTCGGGAAGCCGGAGCCGCTGGTCGCTGTCGACGCCCGCGGGGACTTCCACATCGATGCGCTTCACCGCCATCACGCGGCCCTCACCGCGGCACTCCCCGCACGGCGAGAGGATCCGGCTGCCGAGCCCGCCGCAGGCATGGCACGGGGCCGCCGTGACCATCTGGCCGAGAATCGAGCGCCGAACCTGACGCACCTCGCCGGAGCCGGCGCACACGTCGCATCGCGACGGGTGCGTGCCCGGCTCGCACCCCGAGGCGCTACATCGCTCACACGGGACCGGAAGCCGCGGCTCGATCGTCTTGGTTGCGCCGAACGCCGCCTCCGCGAGCGTGAGGTCGATCTGCGCCTCGACATCGGCTCCACGCGGCGGCGCCGCCGGGCCGCGCCGGCCGCCGAACGCGTCGCCGCCGAAGAACGCCTCGAACAGGTCGCCGAAGCCGAAGGCCTCACCCATCGGGCCGGTGCCGCGACCGGCGCCGGTACCCGCCGTGCCGAACATGTCGTACTGACGCCGGCGCTCCGGGTCGGCCAAGGTCTCGTACGCGACGCTGGCCTCCTTGAATCGTGCCTCGGCCTCGGCGTCGCCGGGGTTGTTGTCGGGATGGTGCCGCCGCGCCAGGGCGCGGTACGCCTTCTTGATCTCGTCGTCGGACGCGTTGCGCGCGACGCCGAGAATCTCGTAGAGGTCGGCGTCGCTCATGAGAGCAGGTGCCCGAGCTGTTGTGAGACGGCTGCCACCGCGGCGAGTGCCTGCCGGTAGTCCATGCGGGTCGGGCCGAGCACCCCGACGGTGCCCGCGACCTCGCCCTCGACCCGGTAGGGCGCCAGCACGAGCGAACACGCGCTGAGCTCGTCGATCTCGTTCTCGGATCCGATACGTACGGTGATGCCCTGGTCGAGGATGTTGCGTACCAGTGAGACGACGACGACCTGCTGCTCGAGCATCTCCAGCAGCCGCGCCGCGCTCTCGTGCTCGGCCGCAAGCCGGCTCGTCCCGCCCACGTAGAGAGGGTCGGCGGCGCCGGCCGCGACATGTTCGACGAACGCAGTGCGCGCGGTGAGGACGAGGTGGTCGGCCTCGGCGCTCCCCGTGGTGCCGACGACCGGGACATCGAGCAGCGTGTGACCGCGCAGTGCTGCGTCGAGCGCGGCGGTAGCCGAACGCACGTGGTCGTCGTCGACGTCGTGTTCGAGCTCGAGCACCTGCTGCTCGACTGCGCCGTTGGACAGCACCGTGATCATGATGACGACCGCGGGCTGCAGTGTGACGAGCTGCACGTTGCGCACGTGCGCCGCGTCGGCCTGCGGCCCCACGATCACGGCAGCATGATCAGTGACACGCGAAAGGAACTGGCTGGTCTCGTGCAGCAGATCCTCGAGCGCGCGGTGGGCCGACGCGAAGAAGTCGGCGACCGCCCTGCGGTCAGGCGCGTCGAGCGGACCCTGCTCGGCGAAGTGGTCGACGAAGTAGCGGTACCCGAGGTCGGTCGGGACCCGGCCGGCGGAGGTGTGCGGCTGCACGAGATAGCCGTCGCGCTCGAGCACGGTCATGTCGTTGCGGACGGTGGCGCTCGAGACACCCAACCGGGTCGATTGCGCGACGGTCTGCGAGCCGACCGGCTGGGCCGTCTTGATGTGTTCCTCGACGATGGCTCGGAGGATCTCCGCCCGACGGGCCTCGATGGGATCGCTCACGGGGAATCACCCATTCCCGCTCCTGACGTTGTTAGCAGTCAAGTGTACTGAGTGCTAACGGCAACCGGCCGGCCCGGCGGTGCCGCAGCAGCGCCGGCGATCCACAGCCGTGTGGTGACGTCGTTTGCGAGCAGCCGCCCGCGACGCGTCAGCGTCACCAGATCAAGAGGTCGCGTCTCGACCAGACCGTCAGCGGCCAGGGCGGCGACCGTCGCATCGGGCTCGTGTCCACGCGCGATGACCGCGCCCGCGCGCGTGCGCAGGGCCAGCGCGAAGCGCTCCTCGGCGCGTCGCACGGGGTCGAGCTGCTCCGCACCGGCTTCCGGGGACATGTCCCGCTCGATCCGTTCGATGTACCGCTCCGGTTGTCGCACGTTCCACCAGCGGCGACCCGCCATGTGACCGTGCGCGGCCGACCCGATACCCAAATACTCGCGTTGCTGCCAGTACAGGAGGTTGTGACGGCACTCCTCGCCGGGAGTCGCCCAGTTGGACACCTCGTAGTTGGCGAGACCCGCGGCAGCGAGACGCTCGTCGGCGAGGATGTACTTGTCGGCCTGGTCGTCGTCATCGGGGGGGCTCTGCGTGCCGGCCGCGACGCGTTGACCGAGCGGCGTGGCGGGCTCGACGGTGAGCGCGTACGCGCTCACGTGCGTAGGTTCGAGCTCGAGCACGTCGGCCAATGTCGCTTCCCAATCCGCGAGCGACTCGCCTGTGGTGCCGTAGATGATGTCGAGGTTGAGACGCTCGAAACCCGCGTCACGCGCCCACACGACCGCGCGAGTGACGTTGGCACGGTCGTGTGTACGTCCGAGCGCCGCGAGGACGTGCGCGCGCGTCGACTGCACCCCGAAGGAAAGGCGGTTGACACCGGCGGCGCGGTATGCCAGCAGCTTGGCGAGATCGACGGAGTCGGGGTTGCACTCCACAGTGACTTCCGCATCGGGCGTTCGCGGCACGGCATCCAGAATGCGGGCGAGTTGCGATGCCCGCATCAGCGAGGGTGTGCCGCCACCGAAGAACACGCTCGTGACCGGCGGAATGCCGGTGTGCGCGCGACGCGTGACGTCGGCCACGCACGCGTCGACGTACTCGTCGACCAGGTGCTCGCGGTCGGTCCACGTCGCGAAGTCGCAGTAGTCGCATCGTGTCGCGCAAAACGGGATGTGCACGTACACGCCGAACGCCATGCCGTTATGATCGCATGAACGGGTGACGCGGGTTCCACGCTACGGTCCTTGCATGGACTTCGACCTGCCCCCCGAGGCCGAGGAGCACCGCGACCGGGTGCGGTCGTTCCTCGCCGAGCACGCCCCCGACGGGCAATTCCCGGTTGACTGGTGCGCACGGCTCGCGCGAGCGGGTTACGTCGCGCCGCACTGGCCCGCTCCGTACGGCCTCGACGCCAACGCGGTGCAGCAGCTCGTGATCGACGAGGAGCTGCGCGCCGCCGCAGCCCCCCGACCGGTCAACCCCATCGGGATCGGCTGGGCCGGCCCGACGCTGCTCGTCGCGGGCACGGTCGCACAACAGACGCGCTACCTGCCGGGGATCCTCGACGGCTCCGAGATCTGGTGCCAGTTGTTCAGCGAGCCGGGCGCAGGCAGTGACCTGGTCGCGCTCGCGACGCGTGCGGAACGCGACGGCGACGAGTACGTAGTGAGCGGTCAGAAGATCTGGACGACGTTCGCGCACCTTGCCCGGTACGGCATCCTCCTCGCACGCACCGATCCCGACGCCGAACCGCACCGCGGCGTGTCGTACTTCGTGCTCGACATGCAGAGTCCCGGGATCGAGGTGCGCCCGATCAAGCAGATGAACGGCTCGTCCGATTTCAACGAGGTGTTGCTCGACAACGTGCGCGTCCCGGCAGAAAACATCGTCGGCGAGGAAAACGACGGATGGCGCCTCGCGAAGGTGACGCTCGGCAACGAACGTGTCTCGCTGTCGGCAGAAGGCGCGTTGTGGGGCGCGGGGCCAACCGCCCACGACGTCATCGACCTCGTGCGTGGCGCGGGCGGATCGACCGACGCGGGGCTGCGCCAGCGCCTCGCCCTGCTGTACGTGGAGTCTGAGATCCTGCGCCTGATCCGGTTGCGCACGGTCTCGGCCAAGGTGCGCGGCATGGAGCCGGGCCCCGAAGCCTCGGTACGCAAGGCGCTCTCCGACGAGCACGGCCAGCACGTGATGGGCATGGCCCTCGAGCTCGCCGGCACCGACGGCCTGCTCCTCGACCGCGGACCGTTCGGCGCGACCACCGACGCCTGGTCGACCGGCTACCTCTTCTCCCCCGCCCTCACGATCGGCGGCGGCACCTCAGAGGTGCAGCGCAACATCGTCGCGGAGCGCGTCTTGGGACTCCCGCGCGACCCGTCGCCGGCGGCGGCGTAGGCGACCGCGCGTCACTCCTCGAGCTTGAGCGCGGCGACGAAGGCCTCCTGGGGCACTTCGACCCGACCGATCTGCTTCATCTTCTTCTTGCCCTCTTTCTGGCGCTCGAGGAGCTTGCGCTTGCGGCTGACGTCACCGCCGTAGCACTTGGCGATCACGTCCTTGCGCCTCGCCTTCACGGTCTCGCGGGCGATGATCCGCCCGCCGATCGCAGCTTGGATCGGGACGTCGAAGAGCTGGCGCGGGATCAGCTCGCGCAGCTTCACCGTCATCCGCCGCCCGTAGTCGTACGCCTTGTCGCGGTGCACGATCGCTGAGAACGCGTCGACCGGCACCGCGTTCAGCATCACGTCGACCTTCGAGAGCGCAGAGACGCGGTATCCGGCAGGGTCGTAGTCGAGGCTCGCGTAGCCGCGCGTGCGTGACTTCATCTGGTCGAAGAAGTCGAGCACGATCTCGCCCAGCGGCATCGCATACAGCAGCTCGACGCGATCCTCGGAGAGATATTCGAGCTTGTCGATCTCGCCCCGGCGCTGCTGGCACAGCTCCATGAGCGTGCCGACGTACTCGGTGGGGGTGAGGATCGTGATCGTGACGTACGGCTCCTCGATCGACTCGATGTGGTTGGGCATCGGCATTGCCGACGGGTTGTCGATCACCTCGATGCCGCCGGCGACGAGGTTGGCGCGGTACTCGACGTTGGGTGCGGTCGCAACGAGCGCAACGTCGTATTCGCGCTCGAGCCGTTGCCGCACGATCTCCATGTGCAGCAGCCCGAGGAAGCCGCAACGAAAACCGAACCCGAGCGCGCCCGACGTCTCCGGCTCATAGGTGAACGACGAGTCGTTGAGCCGGAGCTTCTCGAGCGCTTCACGCAGGTCGGCGTACTCGTCGCCGTCCACGGGATAGAGGCCGCAGAACACCATGGGCTTCGGGTCGCGGTACCCCTCGAGCGCGGGCGCGGGCCTCGACGCGGTGGTGACGGTCTCGCCGACACGGGCTTCGCCGACGTCTTTGATGCCCGCGACGAGATAACCGACCTCGCCGGGACCGAGCGCGGCGACCGGGGTGGGCGCGGGAAGGCGCACACCGATCTCTTCCGCGTCGTGCGTGGCCTTGGCCTGCACGAAGCGCAGCCGTGCGCCCGACACGAGCGTGCCGTCGAACACCCGCACGGCGCTCACGACCCCCCGGTACGCGTCGTAATGGCTGTCGAAGATCAGCGCCTGCAGCGGCGCGTC
>DASVIY010000038.1:0-9005 GCA_036386195.1 Acidimicrobiia bacterium
CCTCGGTCGCGGCCGCGTCGGCCGTCGCGGCGGCCACCCGTCTCGGTGGCAAGGTGCTCGTGCTCACGATTGATCCGGCGCGCCGGCTTGCGAACGCGCTCGGGTTGGAGGGCTTCGGCAATGTCGAACGCAGAGTGCCCGACGACGCGTTGAGGGCCGCGGGTCTCGAGCCGCGCGGTGAGCTCTGGGCCGCGATGCTCGACACCAAACGGTCGTGGGACGATCTGGTGCTCCGGCACGCGCCTGATGAGGAGACCGCGTACCGCATTCTCGAAAACCGGCTGTACACCAACATCACGGGTCGGTTCGTGCAGAGCCACGACTACATCGCGATGGAACGCCTGTACGAGATTCACGCGAGCGGCAAGTACGACCTGATCATCATCGACACGCCGCCGACGCGAAACGCGGTCGATTTCCTCGACGCACCGAAGCGGATGGCCGACTTCTTCGGCGGGCGACTCCTGCGCTGGCTCACCGCGCCGTACCGCGTCGGCGGCAAGCGCGGGGCGCGGATGATCAACTTCGCGAGCCGGCCGTTCTACCAAATGGCCGACCGCCTGCTCGGCAGCCAGTTCCTCCAGGACATCGCCGAGTTCTTCCTCAACTTCCAAACCATGTATGCGGGTTTCGTCAAGCGCGCCGAGGCCGTCGAGCGACTGCTGCACGATCGGCGCACGACGTTCGCAGTGGTCACGACGCTCGAAGGCGCCCCGCTACGGGAGGCTGAGTTCTTCTGCGCAACGCTGGTCAAGCGCGATTACCACCTCGGCGCGCTCGTGCTCAACAAGACGTTGCCGCGCTATCTGCTCTCCGCCGATGGCGACCGCGCGGCCGCGACGTTGTGCAGCGACGCGGCGGCGATCGCGGAACAGCTCGCCGCGCTCGGCGACGGGGAGCTCGGTGATCGTGACCACACGGCCAGGGTGCTGTGCACGATCGGCGAGTCGTTCCAGAATTTCGCGGTCGTGACGAAGCGCGAGGCCGAGCTGCAAGCCGAGCTCGGTCGCGTTCCCGACGTCGTCGTGACGGTTCCCAACTCCGAGATCGACATCGCGGATGTCAGTGGCCTCGCCCACATGGCCGAGGCGCTGTTCGGCGCACCCGAGCCATCTCTCCCCCCGCGCTTCCGCGCGGGGGGATGAACGACCCCGGCGCCGTCCGAGCGCGCCGGTACGATTGATCGGTGATCACCCTCCCGGAGATGGCGCTGACGCACACGTCGATAGAGCGTGACGCGCTCTCGCATGTGCAACGGCTCGTGGCGTCGTGGCAACCTCTGACCGACCTGTGTTTCTCCGACCTTCTGCTCCTCGCGCCGATCGCGGGCGAGGAGGGCCATCGCTTCATCGTGCTCGCGCAGGTGCGGCCCACCACGGGCCAGACCTTGTACCCGGCCGACATGGTGGGCACCGTCGTCGACGAGGTGGAGCGACCACTGGTTACGCGGGCGTGGCGCGTGGGCGACATCATCGAAGGCGACGCCACCGTGCTCTCGTCGAAGGAGCGCGCCCGCATCCAGTGCATCCCGGTG
The DNA here is from genome assembly GCA_036386195.1 of Acidimicrobiia bacterium. Lineage (GTDB taxonomy): Bacteria > Actinomycetota > Acidimicrobiia > IMCC26256 > JBBRZM01 > JBBRZM01. Next base: position 1,535 of record DASVIY010000038.1, read on the forward strand.
CGCCATCGCGGCGCGCTCATCGGCATCGTCACGCGCGAGACGCCGATGACGTCGGGGCGGCGCCCCGGGGAGCTCGAACGCTTCTACCTCGACGTGTTCGACCGCTTCGCGCGCATGCTTGCCGAGGGAAGCTTCCCGTTCGGTCGCGACGAGGTCGAGTACGAGGACGCGCCACGGGTGGGTGACGGCGTGATCGTGCTCGACGCCGACGGCCGTATCCGCTTCGCGAGCCCCAACGCGGTGAGCTCCCTGCACCGTCTCGGCATCCACGCGTACACCTCCGGTCTGCAGCTGGCGGAGGTCGGCCTCGACCAGGATGCAGTCGACGCCGCGCTGCGCCTGCGGCTGCCGGTCGACGAAGAGCTCGAGCGGGGTGACACCTCGCTCGCCTTGCGGGCCGTTCCACTCCTCGAAGGGGGCAAGTCGGTTGGTGTCGTGATACTCCTGCGCGATGTCACCGATCTCCGCCGGCGTGACCGAATGTTGCTGTCGAAGGACGCGACGATCCGCGAGATCCACCACCGGGTGAAGAACAACCTGCAGACCATCGCCGCGCTCTTGCGCCTACAGGGCCGCCGGCTGGAGTCGCCGGAGGCGCAGCAGGCGATCGAGGAGTCGGAGCGGCGCATCCGCTCGATCGCGATCGTGCACGAGACGCTCTCGCGCGACGCGCGTGACGTCGTCCCGTTCGACGAGATCGTCCGTCCGCTCGTACGCGTGGTGGAGGACACGGTCTCGACGCCCGACGGTCAGCTGCGATTCGAGGTCGAGGGCGACGCCGGCGACCTGCCCGGCGACCTGGCGACACCCCTCGCCGTCGTGCTCAACGAGCTGATGCAGAACGCGGTGGACCATGCATTTCCGCGCGACCGTGACGGCCAGACCGTCGGACACGTGCAGCTGCGGCTCGCGCGCGAGGACGGTGAGCTGATCGTCGACGTGCACGACGACGGTGTCGGCCTGCCAGCCGACTTCACGCTCGAGCGCTCAAAGGGCCTCGGCCTGTCGATCGTGCACGCGCTCGTGACCAGCGAGCTCGGCGGTTCGATCGAGATGCGTGACGACAACGGTACGCGCGTGCACGTGCGTGTGCCGTTGAAGCCGATGCCGCCGGCTGCGTTGTAGCGAACTAGACGGCCTCGGCGCGACGCTGCTGCTCGGCCAGCCAGGCCTTGCGGAGCTTGCGCCGCTGCTCTTCGGTCGTGCCGCCCCAGACCCCGGCCTCCTGGTTCGTGGCCAGCGAGAACTCGAGGCACTCGTCGTGCGCCTCGCACGCGGTGCAAATTCGCTTCGCGGTCTCGATCTGGTCGAGCGCGGGACCGGTGCTGCCGATCGGAAAGAAGACCTCAGGATCGGAGTCGCGACACGCGGAGCGGTTGCGCCACGCGTCGATGTCCCAGTCGTGGGTGCGAATCCAGGTCAGCGCCACGAGGATGCCTCCGGGTCGAACGTTCTCTACGTGCGACCGGCCGAATGCTCGTGCGCACGTTCACAAAGCTCCCCGGGGTCCTGCCCTAGAGCGCCACGCAGACGATATTTGCCGCGAGAACAATCGCGCAAGGGCCTTGACCTGCTGTTCTGTCGACCGGACCGCGGCTGCCTAGCATGCGCCGGCAATGACCGACCGCAGCGCGCTGCGCGGCGACGAGACGGCGCGCCGTACTCGACCCCGCGTCCTGGCCCACCGCGGTGCCAACCGCGTCGCACCGGAGAACACGATCGAAGCGTTCCGCGCGGCGCGTGCCCTCGGTGCGGACGGCGTCGAGCTCGACGTGCATCGCAGCGCCGATGGCATCCTCGTCGTGCATCACGACGCGGAGGTGCCCGGGCTCGGCGTCACGGCCGAACACTCGTTTGCGGAGATCCGAGTGGCACAACCGGCGCTGCCGACGCTCGAGGAAGCACTCGATGCGTGCACGGAGATGCTCGTCAACGTCGAGTTGAAGAACCTGCCCGGCGACGCGGACTACGACCCCGATGAGGGTGTGGCGTACGCCCTCATCGAATTGCTCGCTGCCCGTTCGCAGCACGACGACGTGCTGGTGTCGTCGTTCAACCTCCAATCGATCGATCGTGTGCGTGAGCTCGACCAGTCGATCGATACCGCGTTTCTCACGATCGTCGGGTTCGACCCACTCGACGCGCTCGCTATCGTGCACGACCGGGGCCACAACGCGTTACATCCGGACGTCCGCTCGATCGCCGGCGCCACGGCAACGGCGGTCGTCGAGTGGGCCCACACCCATGAGCTCACGATCAACGTGTGGACGGTCAACGACGAGGCGGAGATGCACCGGCTCGCTGCCGCCGGAGTCGACGGCATCGTCACCGACGTGCCTGACGTCGCCCGACGCGTGCTCGACGGTGATTGACCCAACGGTCGCGTTCGTCAGGGCAGGACGATGGTGAGCGCCTCGGGCTCGTAATGCACGTCGAGGTGACTGACGAGCCCGAGATAGTCGCCGTCGACCTGCCACGGGAACTCCTGGTCGCCCGCGATCGTGAGGCGGGTGACATCGCTGCGCATCTCGATACGAGGGTGGCGCTCGGTTATCCGCCCCTGCCCGAGTGCCGAGATGGTCGCGGGTATCAGCGCACCGATCGACAAGTCGCGGAACATGGTGATCGCGAGCGCGCGATCGAGACCGGCGTGCGGGTTGATGATCAGCGGCCGCGACCCGAGGTACGTGTAGGGGCTGGTGTTGCTGACGACGACGTAGGCACCGGTCGCCAAGTCTTCGTCGTCGGCCTTGATGTCGAATCTGATCGAGCGGTCGTAATGACGAAACCAGGTATTGAAGGCGTAGAAGATGAACAGCGGGTGGGCGGCGTGGCGCTTGAACGTGGATCGGCGCTCGACCTGGTGGATGACGGCGGCGTCGAAGCCGACGCCGAGGTGGAACAGGAAGCGCCGCCCGTTGGCGACGCCGATGCCGATGCGGAGAAACGACCGTCGCTCGAGTGAGTGCACGAGCTGGTTGGTGGCCTCGACGGGATCTGCGGAGACGCCGATCGTGCGCGCGAACACGTTGGTCGAACCACCGGGCAGTGGCGCGAGGGCAGTGCGCGTACCGGCGAGGCCGTCGGCGGCTTCGTTGAGGGTGCCGTCGCCTGCGAGCACGGCCACGACGTCGACGCCGTCGTACGCGGCGCCGCGCGCGATTCGGGCGGCATGGCCGCGTCGCGAGGTCTCGGTCACCTCGAGGCGGTGGTCGGCGCCGAGCGCGCGTTGGATCCGTACCCGGCGGCGGGCGGTCACCGCGGACGCGGTCGTGTTGACGATGAGGAGCACGCGCATGGCAGGAGGCTACCGGTGTCGTCCTACGATGCCGCCGTGGCGTCACCGCGCGCGCTGGCGCGCCTCAGCGAGGAGATCATCCGGTGCCGGGCGTGTCCCCGCCTGGTCGCCTGGCGTGAGCTCGTTGCCGATGAGAAGCGGGCGGCCTTCCGTGACGACGTGTATTGGGGCCAGCCGGTCCCCGGGTTCGGTGACCCGGGCGCACGGCTCCTCGTCGCGGGGCTCGCACCGGCCGCACACGGCGGGAATCGCACGGGACGGGTCTTCACCGGCGATCGTTCGGGCGACTGGCTCTTCGCGGCGCTCTACCGCGCGGGCTATGCGAATCAACCGACCTCGGCTTCCATCGACGACGGCTTGCGACTGCACGATGCGTACGTCGCCGCGGCCGTGCGTTGCGCTCCGCCGCGCAACAAGCCGACACCGGAGGAGCGCGATCGCTGTCTTCCCTACCTCGGGCGCGAGTTGGAGCTCCTGGATCGCGTGCGGGTCATCGTGGTGCTCGGCGCATTCGCGTACCAGGCGATCTGGCAGCTCCTGTCGGCTTCCGGCGTGGCGCTGCCCGTTCCGCGACCCCGCTTCGGCCACGGCGTCGAGGTGCCCACCTCGCGTGCGACCGTCATCGCGTGCTTCCACCCGAGCCAGCAGAACACGTTCACCGGCAAGCTCACCGAGACGATGCTCGACAAGGTGTTGACACGCGCGCGCGAGCTCAGCCTGTAGCCAGTGCCAGGATCTCGCCCGCCGCGTAGACGATCGCCAGCGCGCCCAGCACGATCGCGACCGTGAGTCGGAGGGCGCGGTCGCTCGAACGGATCGCGAGCCTTGAACCCACCTGCGCGCCCGGAATCACCCCTATCGACAGTTCGATCGCAAACGTCCAGTCGATGTGCCCGAGCAGGGCGTGCGTGATCGTGCCGGGTACGGCGAGGACGCCGACACAGACGAGTGACGTGCCGATGGCCTCCTTGATCGACATGCGGACCCAGGTGGCGAACGCGGGCACCATGATCACGCCGCCGCCGATGCCGAGCAGGCCGCTGAGCCCACCGGCGGCCAGACCGATGATGCTGAGCCGCCACCACTCGTCTCGGTGGGCCGCGTGCTCCGGCGTGACCACGCGCGCGTGTGCCGCGAGGTCAGCCGTCGGCTCAATCAGGTCGCCGACGGGATCATCGGGAGGCAGCTCGGCCGGCGCGCCGGACGGTGGCCGGGCCGGGGGCCGTCCCATGCTGTACGCCGTGAACGCGACGAGCGCGGCGGTCGCGATCATCAGCAGGTGCCCGTTGCCGGGGACGACCCCGGCAAGTAGCGAGCCGCCGATTGCCGCCGAACAGCCGACGAGTGACGTCCACCGGGCGACGCGCCAGTCAATGAGACCCTCGCGCTGGTAGTGCATCCCTCCGCTGACCGCCGATGGGAAGATGGACGGCAGCGTGGAACCCACCGCCTCGAGCGGCGTGGCCCCGAGCGCACGGATCGCCGGCGTCGACACGACCGCGCCGCCGACGCCGAACATCCCCGAGAGCAGACCCGTCACGAACCCGGCGGCCAGCGTGAGGATCGATTGCCACGGCTCCGGCACGGGCGCAGGCTACTGCGGCACCTCGAGATCACCCCGACCACGGGCGAGCCCCGCGGGTAGCCTTCGGACATGGCGTATGCACCGATGTTGCGAGGCGTGTACATCCCAATCATCACGCCGTTCGCCGCCGACGGTTCCGTCGCGCTCGATGCAATCGAGCGCCTGTGTCACGAGTACGTCGATGCGGGCGCCGCGGGGATCGTCGCTCTCGGCACCACCGGCGAATCGACGGCAGTCGACGCCGACGAACGGCAGGCGATCATCGATGCGTGCTCGCGGGCGTGCGTGGAGCGCGGCGCGCAGCTGATCGTCGGTGCGGGCACCAACAACACGCGCACGACGGTCACCGCTGTCGAAGCGCTGCGCGACATTGCGGGCCTCACCGCCACGCTCATCGTGGTGCCGTACTACGTGCGGCCGTCGCAAGCCGGGATTGTCGCCCACTTCCGGGCCGTCGCCGCGGCGAGCCCCGTTCCCGTCGTCCTCTACAACATCGCGATCCGCACCGGCCGCAACCTGAGCGCCGCCGGCGTGATCGAGCTTGCGTCCGATCCAAACGTCGTGGGGATCAAGCAGTCAGCGGTGGGCCTCGATCTCGACACGCTGCAACTGCTCGCCGGTGTGCCCGACGACTTCGCGGTGCTCGGTGGTGAAGACCCGTTCCTCTTTCCGCTGGTGCTGATGGGCGGCACCGGAGCCGTGTGCGCGTCGGCACATGTCTGTACCGAGCGCTTCGTCGCGATGATCGAATGCGGCCTGGCGGGCAAGCTCGACGACGGACGCGCGCATTCCAAAGCGCTCCTGCCGGTCGTCGAGTCGTTGTTCGCCGAACCCAACCCGGCCGTGTTCAAAGCGGTGCTGCACGCGCAGGGCCGTATCCCCACGCCCGACGTGCGCCTGCCGTTGATGCCGGCCTCCGAGGTCGCGGCACAGCGCGCGCTCAACGCGATCGCCGCCGCTTCGTAACTGGGGCGCGCGCCGCGCCGCCCGTTCAGCGACCCGCCGTGGCAGGCACCACCGGTTTCGAGGATCCTTCGAGCTCGATGTGTGGCAGCACGCGGTCCATCCAGTGCGGGAACCACCAGTTCCACTTGCCGAGGATCTCCATCACAGCGGGGACAAAGATCATGCGCACGATGGTGGCGTCGATGAACACCGCGCTGGCGAGCCCGATGCCGAACATCTTCACCGTCGGTTCGGGGTTGCCGACGAAGCTGAGGAAGACGCTGATCATGATCAGTGCGGCCGATGTGATGACGCGCGCGGTGTTCGCAAGACCGGTGACGACACTCGTGTGCGGGTCACCGGTGAGCGCGTAGTCCTCACGGATGCGGGTGAGCAGGAACACCTGATAGTCCATCGAGAGGCCGAAGAGGATCGCGAACATCATCATCGGCACGACCGACACGATGGGGATCGTCGATTCCAAGCCGATGAGGTCCTTGCCCCAACCCCACTGGAAGACCGCGACGACAACGCCATAGGCCGCTCCGACGGAGAGCAGGTTCATCACGGCCGCGGTGAGCGGGACGATCAACGAACGGAACGCCATCATCAGCACGAGGAACGAGAGCGCGACCACCGAGGCGATGAGGTAGGGCAGCCGCTCGCTGATCCGGTTTCCGAGGTCGATGAAGGCCGCGGTCTGCCCACCCACGAACACGTGCGCGTTGGTGCCGGCCACGGCGGGCGGGATCACGTCGTTGCGGAGGCGGCTCACCAGCTCGGCCGTCGTGACGGCATCGGGTGACGAGTTCGGGAGCACGGCGATGATCGCCACGTCGCCTGCGGTGTTCCGGTTCGCCGGGAGCACACCCGGAACGGCAACGCCTTTCGTCTTCGGCAACACGTGCGCGAGGCGATCGAGCACGACGACGGATGCCGGGTCGGGTAGCGAGACCGCGACGAGGAGCGGCCCGTTGATCCCCGGGCCGAACCCGCGCGCGAGCAGGTCGAACGCCTTGCGCTGGGTGCTGCTTGCCGGCGCGGTGCCGTCGTCGGTCTGGCCCAGCCGCATGCTGGCCAGGGGGATGGTGATCGTGATCATCACGACGGTGCAGGCGACCGCAAATGGCCACGGGTGGCGACCGACGAAGTGGGCCCAGCGCGCGAACCCGCGCGCCTTCCCGGCTTGGCCGGCAACTTCGTTGCCTTCGGTGCCGGTGGACGGGTGCATCCCGGGCACGCGCAGGCGATCGATGTTGCGTCCTGCGATGCCGATGAGCGCGGGAAGCAGCGTGAGCGCGGCCAGGATCATGATGGCGACGACGAGGGCGGCGCTGAAGCCGAGCGTCGCCGCGTACGGGATGCCGGCCAGCAGCAGTCCGCAGAGCGCGACCACGACGATCGATCCGGCGAACAACACGGCTTGGCCGGCGGTCGCGATGGCGTTTCCCGCCGACTCGGTGATGGCCATGCCGTTGGCGACATTCTCCCGATGGCGCGTGACGATGAACAGCGAGTAGTCGATGCCGACGCCGAGGCCGATCATGGCGCCGAGTGTGGGCGCGACGGTGCCGACGTCGGTGAACGCCGCGAGGAGGGAGATGCCGGCGAGGCCGACGCCCAGGCCGAAGATCGCGGTGCCG
>DASVIY010000039.1:0-7601 GCA_036386195.1 Acidimicrobiia bacterium
CGGCCGCTCCGCATCCTGCTCATCGGCGATTCGATGATGTTTCTCACCGCGCCAAAGATCGAGCGCGTGCTGCAACCGCAGATAGCCGGACGGCGCGTCAGCGTGGTCAAGCTCGGGCTTGGCGGAACAGGGCTCGTCAGCAGAGGCAACTTCGACTGGAACCTCCGTGTGCAGCAGTTCATCAATAAAGAGAACCCGGACATCGTCGTCGCACTCTTCATCGGGAACTGCCCGGCGCCACTCGACCTCGACCTCGACGGTCACCCTCTCGTATGCGAGACACCGGCGATCTACAAGGCATGGGCACGCGCCAGCAACGATCTGACCGCGATCATGACTTCTCGTGGCGCACAGGCAGTGTGGGTACTCCCGCCCCCACAACTCACCGAGGCCCGCATGCGCACTGTGCGCGCGTTGCGCGCCGGATATCTCGCGATTGCACAAACGCATCCGGGCGTGCGCTACGTCGACGCGCAAGCGGTGCTCGGCGGACCGCACGGTGAGTACCTCCGCTCCGTGCCGGGCCCTGATGGCACCACCGTGCGGCTGCGGACCTGGGATACCGTGCATGTCACCGACGAGGGCAGTCGCCGCTTGGGCGTTGCGATCTTCGCCGAGTTGCAGGCCGACATCGATCGCGGGCCCGCTCGTTCCTGAACAGCCGGCACAGTCGCGGCGCCGCCTCGAACGACCGCGGGCCTGCTCGTCCCTGACCATTGAACCGCACCGCCCGGGAAAGGCGCGCGGCTCGAACAGTTGCGGCCACCCACACCTAACATCGCTCCGCATGACGGCAGACGACTGGGCCAAACGCGACGCCGCCGTCGTGTGGCACGGCTTCACCCAGATGGCGTCCTTCACCGACAATGCGCCGTTGATCGTCGAGCGCGCCGAGGGCCACGAGCTGATCGACGTCGACGGACGCCGTTACCTCGACGCCATCTCCTCGCTGTGGGTCAACACGCTGGGCCACCGTGTTCCCGAGCTCGACGACGCGTTGCGCGAGCAGCTCGATCGGGTCGCCCACTCCACGATGCTCGGCAACGGCAATCGCATCGTGATCGAGCTCGCCGAGGCGCTCGCCGCCGTCGTTCCGGTGGACCGGCCTCATCTTCTCTTCGCGTCCGACGGTGCCGCCGCGGTGGAACAGGCGCTGAAGATCGCGTTCCAGTACTGGCGCAACCAGGGAGTGGCGGGGCGCACGATGTACCTGGGGTTCAGTGGCGCGTACCACGGCGACACGATCGGTGCCGTCTCCGTCGGTGCCGACGGGTTCGGCGTCGATCTGTTCGAGCCCCTGCGATTCCCCACGCTGCGGGCACCGCATTTCGGCGACCCCGACTGCTTCGACATCGCGGCCGACATGGTCGCCGCGCACGCGCACGAGCTCGCGGCGGTGATCGTCGAGCCGCTGGTGCAAGGCGCTGCCGGTATGCAGCTCGCTCCGCCCGCGGCGTTCGCAGCACTCGCAGACGCGTGTCGCGACCACGATGTGCTGCTCATCTGCGACGAGGTCGCTACCGGGTTCGGCCGGACCGGCACGCTGTTCGCGTCCGAGCAGTGCGGGCTGCGCCCCGATCTGTTGTGCCTCGGCAAGGGACTCACCGCGGGCTACCTCCCGCAGTCGGTCACCGTTGCGAGCCAGCGTGTGTTCGACGCGTTCCTGGGCTCCGACCTGGGCGAGCGCACCTTCAACCACGGGCATTCCTACGGCGGGAACGCACTCGCGGCCGCAGTCGCGCTGCGTCACTTGGAGCTCCTGGGCGAGCGCGACGTGCTTGCCAATGTGCGATCACGGTCGGCCGAGCTGCGCGCCCTGCTCGATGACCGCATTGCACCGCTGGCCGCAGTTCGCGCCGTGCGACTTCAGGGGCTCATGGGTGGCGTCGAGCTCATGGCGCCTGCTTACGGTCTGCGATCGGGACGGCGGGTGTGCGCCGCCGCGCTCGACCGGGGGGTACTCCTCCGACCGCTGGGCGACGTCGTGGTCCTGATGCCTCCGCTCACGGTCACGTCGGGCGAGCTGCACCAAATCGTGCGCGCCCTCGAGAGCGCCATCGGTGAAGCGACGGCGTCATGAGCGCCTGGAGCGATTGGGCGCGCGGCGAAACTGCCCGCATCCGCGATGCGGGCCAGTGGCGCGCGCCGCGCGAGCTCGATGCCGCAGGCCCCGAAGGCAGGCTCGGTCCCGACGGTTGCCCGGTGATGTCGTTCGCCTCCAACGACTACCTGGGCCTGACGCAGCACCCCGATGTCGTCGCCGCCGCGCGCGCCGCGCTCGACCGGTGGGGCACCGGTTCCGGCTCCGCGCGTCTCATTGTCGGGTCACGCCCCGTGCACACCGAGCTCGAGCACGCCCTGGCCGAGTGGAAGCGCTCCGAGCGCGCGGTCCTTTTTCCGACGGGATATGCCGCCAACCTCGGTGTGCTGACGGCGTTTGGCGCGCCGGGCGTGCGTGTGTGCTCCGACGAGCTGAACCACGCGTCGATCATCGACGGCTGCCGGCTCAGCCGGGCCGACGTCGCGGTGTACCGCCACCGCGACGTGGACCACCTGGAATCGCTCCTGCGTGATGCCGGTACCGACCGGGTCGTTGTCGTGACCGACACCGTGTTCTCGATGGACGGTGACGTCGCGCCCGTCACCGACCTCGTCGACGTCGCCGCCCGCTTCGGTGCGTTGCTCGTGCTCGACGAGGCCCACGCGGTGCTCGGGCCCGATCCTGTGGTCGACGAGATCGACGTGTTGCGCGTCGGCACGTTGTCGAAGACACTCGGCGCGCTCGGCGGGTTCGTCGCCGGCCCGCCACGCCTCACCGACCTCATCGTCAACCGGGCCCGGCCGTACATCTTCACGACCGCTCCCACGCCCGCCGACAGCGCGGCCGCATTGGCGGCGATCGACATCGTCCGGTCGGAGCAGGGACACCAGCTGCGCGAGCGGCTTCGCACCCACGTCGACCGGCTCCGTCCCGGGCATCCGTCACCGATCATCCCGGTGATGTGCGGCGCAGAAACGAGGGCGCTGCATGCAGCTGCGGCGCTCCTCGACCAAGGATTGCTGGTGCCCGCCATCCGGCCGCCGACTGTCGCGCCCGGCACGGCGCGATTGCGGGTAACGGTCTCGGCCGCACACACCGCGGCGCAGGTCGATCAGCTCGCCGTCGCGCTCGACGACCTGTTCCCCGACCGCAAGTGAGCACGCGGCCCAACCGGCTCGCGCTCGCGACCGGCACGGGCACCGGCGTCGGCAAGACGTGGTGGGGCACCGCGACGCTGACCATCGTGCGCGCGCGGGGGATCAAAGTCGCGGCACGCAAGCCGGTGCAGTCGGGCACCGAGCCCGCCGGCGAGGGCGACGCCGAGCTGCTCGCAGGCGCGACCGGCGAGCTCGTCGGCGATGTGTGCGCGCCGCATCGTTGCTATTCGATCGCGTGGGCGCCACCGATGGCGGCGCGCAAGCTCGGCGCACCGCCGTTTGGTATCGGAGATCTCGTGTGCGAGTTGCAGTGGCAGCCCGACGTTGCGGTCGGCTGGATCGAGGGAGTCGGGGGCCCGCGTTCGCCTCTTGCCGACGATGGCGACACGGTCGATCTCGCGGAGGCGATCAAACCCGATCTGGTCGTGCTCGTGGCGGACGCCGGGCTCGGCACCATCAATGCCGTCCGGTCCGCGGCTGCGCCGTTCGGCGGCGTGGAGCTGGCGGTCGCGCTCAACCACTTCGACCCCGACAACGCGCTGCATCACGAGAACCACCGATGGCTCACGGAACGCGACGGGTTCGCCGTGGTCACGGCACCGGTGCAGCTCGCGGCACGACTCGCACCGATGCGCTCCGGATGAACGGCCGAGAAGGGGCGGAGAGGAGCTCGCCGCAGAGCGATCTCGGTGACGTTCGTTGACCTCGTATTCTCACGCTGTGGAATCGCCGGTGCATCCCCCGCGCGCGACGGGCGCGGCCAACCGCGCGGGAACGGTCACCCTGCTCGTCGTGCTCCTCGGTTGCCTGACGCTCGTCATGCGGTCCAACCGCCTCGATTCACTCGTCCGAGCCGGCGCGCTGATCGCCGCGACCGGCGCGTTCCTGAGCCTGCTGTTCATCACCCAGTTTCGACGCGCGTTGACGATGGGCATGGTGCTCGTCGCGAGCAGCCTGTTGCTCGTCGTGGCGGTCGCGAGCCCACCGCGCGAGTCGAATGACCTCTGGTCGTATGCGATCTACGGTCGAGTGCTCGAGCATTACCACGCGAATCCGTACACACACCCACCGGACGAGTTCTGGACGGATCTGACCTTCCAACGTGTCGGCACGACATGGCGCCACACGGAATCGGTCTACGGACCGCTCTTCACGGCCGTGTCCGCGGGAATCACGCGCACGACCAACGACCAGCCGCTTTCTACTCGCCTCGCATTCCAAGGGCTGGCCGCGCTCGCCGTCTTCCTCTCGCTCCTCATACTGGAAGCACACACGCGCGACCCGGCGACCGTCGCGCTCGTCGGGCTCAATCCGGTCGTCATCTACGCGGTGGTCAACAGCGGGCACAACGATGCGCTCGTCGGGCTCGGGTTGCTCGCGGGTGTGCTGCTCGCGAAACGACAGCGTTGGGCGTGGGCAGGGTTCGTGATCGCCCTCGCCGTGCTGGTGAAGATCGTCGCCGGGCTCGCGCTCGCGGCACTCGTCGTGTGGGCATGGAGACAACGCGGCCGGCGGCCGGCTGTCGTCATCGCAGCCGTGAGCGGTGCGACAATCGCGATCTCCTATCTGGCCGCGGGCGGGCCGGCGGCCCTTCGGCCCTTGGGCGACGCCCGGTCACACCTCAGTCGCAGCTCGGTCTGGCAGCTCGTGCGGCCGGGCGGTTTGGCACACCTCGCGGGGTTGGCAGATCTGCCGTCGAGCGGCCCGCTCACCACGCAGGTGATCGCCGCGGGCTCGTCGATCCTTGTGGTTGCGCTCGCCGGTGTGTTCGTGTCGAGTCGACTGCGCGACCCGACGCCAACGCTCGTCATGGCGAGTGCGCTCGTCGCGTATCTGCTCGCGGCCGCATACCTGCTGCCGTGGTATTCCATGTGGGTGCTGCCGATCCTCGCGCTCCAGTGGCGCTCCGGGCTCGCGCGGGTGGTGCTCGCGCAGTCGCTGTTGATGATGATCGCGTACCAGTACCGTCACGGTTTCCCGAGCGCGCTGCCGTACAAGACACTCTGGTTCTCGGACCCCGCGCTCTTGGCCTTCGAGCTCGTCGCGATCGTCGCGCTCGTCGTGGCCGCGTACCGCCGATGGAAGGTCGAGCCGCGCGCACTGCCGGACGCGCCCGCGGAAATGCCGGTGTGACGTCATGACGCTCCCGATGACGGTCGGCGTTCCACGCGAGCTCAAGGAGGGCGAGCATCGCGTCGCCGTCACACCCGACGGCGTGCACGAGCTCGTGACCCACGGAGTCCCTGTGCTGGTCGAGGCCGGTGCGGGCCTCGACTCACACCTTGCAGACGAGGAGTACCGCCGGGCGGGCGCCGAGATCGCGCCGACCGCGGCCGCGGTATGGGAACGCTCCGACATGGTGGTCAAGGTGAAGGAGCCGAGGAATGAAGAGCTCGCGTTGCTCCGCCCCGGCCTCGTGCTGTTCACCTACCTCCACCTCGCGGCGTACCCGGCGCTCGCCGAGGCCCTGGTCGATCGCAGCGTCACCGGCATCGCCTACGAAACGGTGCAGCTCGCGTCGGGTGCCCTCCCGCTGCTCGCGCCGATGAGCGAAGTCGCAGGCCGCATGGCGCCGCAACTGGGATCGCACTTCCTCGAACGGCAGCAGGGCGGGCGCGGCGTGCTGATGGGCGGCGCGCCGGGCGTGCGCCCCGCGCGCGTCGTCGTCCTCGGTGCCGGCAACGTCGGCTGGAACGCGGCCTGGATCGCGCAAGGCATGGAAGCCGAAGTGCTGCTCCTCGACCGAAATCTTGATCGCCTGCGGTGGGTCGACCAGATCCACAAGGGCCGCATCATGACGCTCGCCAGCAACCGTGGCACCGTCGAACGCGCGGTCGCCGATGCCGATCTGGTGATCGGCGCCGTGCTCGTGCCCGGCGGACGCGCGCCCGTGGTCGTCACCGAGGCCATGGTGCGGGGAATGAAGCCGGGTGCGGTGATCGTCGACTGCGCGGTCGACCAGGGTGGCTGTGTGGAGACCACGCACGAGACCACGCACGCCGAGCCGGTGTTCGTGCAACACGGTGTCCTGCATTACGCCGTGAGCAACATTCCGGGCGCAGTGCCGGTGACGTCGACGTACGCGCTCACCAACGCGACGCTCTATTACGCAGTCGAGCTCGCGACCCGGGGCGTGCGAGATGCGGTGTCGGCCGATCCCGAGTTCGCGCTCGGCGTCAACACGGTCGGCGGTGCGGTCACCAATGCCGCCGTTGCAGGCGCGCTCGACCGGAAAGCGATCGCGCTCGAAGAGGCCCTCGCTGCGTTGTGAGCCGGGCGCCTACGATCAGTCCCCAGGACGGCGGGACTTGCACGGACACCTCCGCTGTCTCCCGGGCCGCTAGCTCAGTTGGTAGAGCAACGGACTTTTAATCCGCAGGTCCAGGGTTCGAGTCCCTGGCGGCCCACCGCTAAACGACGGGGTTTCGGGGCGGCGCGGTGAGTTGCCGGCAATCCGGATCGGTCGCCGTCTGCTCGTGCCACGCGCAGCACTCGACCGCATGCTCGACGCGGAGCGCGCATCATGAGCGCCAAGCGCAAGCGCTGGCCGAAGAGTGACGCCGCCCGCCAACGGCAGATCGCGCGCAGGCGTGAGCGGTACGCAAACGATCCCGCGTACAAGGAGTGAGGGTCCCCCTCCTGACCGGTCACCTCGATTAGGAGGTAACCATGTCAGTGATGGAGCGAGAGCCGGTGAGGACGCGGCGTTCGTTCACCGACGAGTTCAAGCGTGATGCCGTGGCGTTGGTGATCGATGAGGGCCGCAGGGTCATCGATGTTGCCGGGGCGCTCGGTGTCGGTGAGGGCACGTTGGGGAACTGGGTGCGCCAAGCACGCGTCGATCGAGGTGAACGAGCCGGCGTGACCACGTCGGAGAAGACCGAGTTGGTCGAGCTGCGCAAGGAGAATGCTCGGCTGCGGATGGAACGAGATCTGCTCAAACGAGCGACGGCCTTTTGGGTGGGTTGACGTCGGCGCTACGGGCACATCGAAGTATTAGGCTACTAGCGGGTGCTCGCCACCCGGGCCGACACCCGCGGGATGGTGCACGCCCGGCTCCGGCACGGCTCCTCGCAGAGAGGCCACAAACGATTCCTGGGAGAGCTCATCGCCCGGGTCGCCGGGCCGAGACGGATCCCGAGTTCCGGACCGGAATGGGTGGATGGAGGAGGGGGAATGTCGGTAAGCGGCGGTGAGCATTGGATGGCGTTGGAGGGCGGGATCGACGGCTCGCCTAATGGTGGGTCACACACAAGTCGGTTCGCGGCGATCGGTGCGTCGGTTCCGGAGCGGCGGTTGAGCACTGATGAGTTGATGGCGAGCACGAAGCACCGGACCGATATCGAGCTCGAGCGGCTGACGGGTGTCCGCGAGCGCCGTATCGTCGGCGAGGGCGAGGATTC
>DASVIY010000040.1:0-12633 GCA_036386195.1 Acidimicrobiia bacterium
GATTACCTCGGCGCCGACGAAGTGATCGCGACCCGCGCCGAAGTCGACCATGACGGCAACTACACCGGTCACCTCGCGTTCTACGCATACGGCGAGCACAAGGCCGACGCGATGCGCGAGCTCGCAGCGCGCGAAGGAATCGATCTGGACGAGTCGTATGCGTACAGCGATTCGATCACCGACGCGCCGATGCTCGAGCTCGTCGGTCACCCGGTCGCGGTCAACCCCGACAAGGAGCTCGCGAAGCTGGTCAAAGAGCGGGAATGGGAGCAGCGCACGTTCGCGCGTCCCGTGCGCCTCCGCGATCGTGTACCCGTGCCTCCGGCCGGCCCCACCATCGCCGTGAGCGGCGCGCTCGCGGCTGCCGGCGCGGGCGTGGCGGTGTGGTGGTGGCTCCGCAAGCGCGAGAACGGCACACGGCCCGGTTCCTTGCAACGCGCCTCGCGGATGCTCAGCCGGTCATGAGCGCGACCGTGCCCGGCTGTCGGCCGGGCACGGGTGAGAGCTGTATGCGACGAGGCGGGCCACGCGGACCACGCCAGCGGCGCTCCGATCAGGCCTCGCGAACCTTCTTCGCGACCGCGATACCAAGACCGACGAGGATCAGCAGAATGAGCAATTTCTTCATGAGTGGAGTCTCCCTGGACGCGTCGACGAACTCGAGGCCGACTCTAGCCGGAACGACCGACGCAGGAAAGGTGTCCATCACCGGCACCCTTGAGGTTTCGGGCGTCGTGCTAGACCGGCCGGCGGAGGTGAACGGGGTCTGGTGGCCCCCCTCGTCTTCAAAACGAGCGGGACGGGCGATCCCCGTCCGGTGGGTTCGATTCCTGCCACCTCCGCGAACAGAGGCGGGGTGCGTCAGCTCAGACCCTGCGCGTCCTGCTTGAGCGCCGTGTCGATGCAGAGGCCGGCGGTGACGATCAGGCTGCGCAGCGGCTCCGCGACCGGGGCGGTGAACTCGATCGCATAGTTGTCCGCGGTCGTGAAGATCGCCTTGCCGAAGCCTTCGAACGTCTTGGTGATGAGCGCCACCTCGTTGCCGTCAACATCCTCGATATGGAAATCCCATGCCCGCCAGTTCTTGGCGTGGATCGTGGCCAGGTCGTTGCCGCCGGCCGCCAACGCGAACCGCTTCTTGCCCATGACGTTCTTCTGGTGGATCGTGCCGATCTCGGCACCGTCGCCGTCGGTGATGACGAACTTCGACTTCATGATCTTGGCCGGACGCGTGAGGCCGAGCACCGCCTTGCCGTTCGCGTCGCGGATCTCGAGCCGGTGCGTGAGGTACTGGTCGAGCCTCGAGAACATGCGTACCGCCTTCTTGAGCTGCGACTGGCCGATCTCCATGACCGCGCCGATCTGGTTGCCGTTCTGGTCGAACACGTCGTACTCGTTGGTGAGCTCGATCAGCTTCGCCTTCTGATTGACGACGAGGATGGGCTCGGTGAACAACGTGCCGTCACCGCCGGCGCGTGGCTGGGTGATTCCCGCCTGGCGCGACAGCTGGTCCTTGACCTTCTCCGCGTCGGTCGCACCGGCAGGTGCGCGGAACTTGCTCTGCGGCGCGGGGGGCGCCTGGGGATCAGGTGGCGAGGGTGGCGCGGGTGGCGGTGTGTTCGCGGGGGGAACATCCTGCTCGGCCATGCTGGACTCCCGATCGTCGCGGTCATGGAGACGCTATCGCCGAAACGGCGTCCTCGAATCCGGCGGTCGTCAACCGGACGGGGATGTGAGAGCGCGATGTAAGTGTTGACGATCGTCTCGCACAGCTCGATTGCATGCAGTGTGCGGGCCTTGCCGAACCTGTGGCGTTTAGACGGCCAGCAGGTCGCGGGCGCCGGTGTCGGCGGACGGGTGGCGCAGCTTCGACATCGCCCGGGCCTCGATCTGGCGGATGCGTTCCCGGGTGAGGTTGAAGTATTCGCCCACTTCCTCGAGCGTGCGGGGCTCGCCGCGGTCGAGGCCGAAGCGCAACGCCAGGATCTGGCGCTCCCGCTCGTCGAGCGGGGCCAGCAGCTTCTCGATCTCGGCGGGCAGCAGCGCGGTGGCCGCGACCTCGAACGGCGACTCCGCGGAACGGTCCTCCACGATGTCGCCGAGCTCGGCGTCGCCGTCTTCACGCAACGGCTCCGACAACGAGAGCGGCTCGGCCGCGAAACGCAACGCTTCGGTGACCTTGTCTTCGGGCATCTCGACTTCGGCTGAGA
Source organism: Acidimicrobiia bacterium (assembly GCA_036386195.1). GTDB lineage: Bacteria > Actinomycetota > Acidimicrobiia > IMCC26256 > JBBRZM01 > JBBRZM01. The sequence goes on from DASVIY010000040.1 coordinate 2,211, forward strand.
GCTCGGCGAGCGTCGCAGGCCGGCCGAGCTTCAGCTCCAGGCGCGAACGCGCCTTCTGCAGGCGGGCGAGCGTGTCACCCGCGTGCACCGGCAGCCGGATGGTGCGCCCGGTGTTGGCGATGCCGCGCGTGATCGCCTGGCGGATCCACCAGGTCGCGTACGTCGAGAACTTGAAGCCCTTGCGCCAATCGAACTTCTCGACCGCGTGCATCAGGCCGAGGTTGCCCTCCTGGATGAGGTCGAGCAGCGGCAGCCCCGACGCCTGGTACTTCTTCGCGATCGACACGACGAGGCGAAGGTTGGACTGCACGAACGTGCGCTGCGCCTCGTCGCCTTCGCGCGCGACTCGCCGCAGCTCGCGCTTCTTGGCCGGGGTGAGGGCCTTGCCCCCCTCGAGCAGACCTTCACGAGCCGTGTTGCCACCCTCGATCTGCTGCGCCAGCCGGACTTCGTCGTCCTTGGTGAGCAGTGGATACTGCCCGATGTCAGTCAAATAGAGCCGGACGAGATCTTCCTCATCGCGCTCGACACGCTCTTTCGCCACGCAAAGCCCTTCCGAAGTGCCTACCTGCCGTACAACGCGATGGGCTCTGAGGTGAGTGTTCCGGCCTGCGTCGTTGCACGTCAGGATACCGGCCTCGTCAAGGTGAGCGGCAACGAACTCGGGTTTCTTTGCGGCCGGCGAATCGGGTCGCCCGGCCCCCTTCGGCCCGTGCCGGCGCGGGGCGGAATCTCGGTCGAAATCACCGCCTCCGGGTCAGTAGGTCCGCTTCGAGCGGACGGTGGGGGGTGAGCTCGGAGATCCCGATGCCGGCGAGGATCACCGCCGCGCCGAAGAGCTGCAGCGCGTCGAGCCGGTCGCCGTGGAGGTAGCCGAACAGGCCGCCGAAGACCGGCTCGAACAAGAGGATGAGCGCGGTCCGGCTCGGGCTCAGCCGTCGTTGGGCAAAGAGCTGCAGGCTCAGCCCGACCGATGAGCACATGATCCCGGTGAACGCGGCCGCGAACAACGCGAGCGCAGTGAGCGTGCCGAACCCCGCGGCACCGGTCGCCGGCATCGCGATCACTGTGACCACCGCGAGTTGCACGCCGGTCAGGGGAATCGCACCGAGGCGGTTGACGTACGCGCCCTGGTAGACGATCCACAGCGCGAAGACCAGCGCGCAGCCGAGCTCCAGCGCTTCGCCCTTCCCGAGCTCGACGCTCGCGCCGGTCAACAAGTAGAGCCCGATCGTCGCGACGACGACGCCGAGTAGCACACCGCGCGGCGGAAGGCGCCGGCGCACGATCGCTTCGACAACCGGCGTGAAGGCAACGTAGAGGCCGGTGATGAAGGCAGAGCTCGAGGCCGAGGTGTACTGCAACCCGACGGTCTGCAACGCATAGCCACCGAAGAGCAGGATCCCGGCGAGCACGCCAACGCGCGCGAGCAGACGTCGATCGACGTCATCACGGCGGGCAATTCGCACTGCAAACGGCGCCAACGCAACCGCGGCAATCCCGAAGCGCAGGAGCAGATACGCCATCGGGGTGACGTCTTGCACCGCGTCTTGCACGAGCACGAATGTCGAGCCGAAGAACAACGCTGCAAGCACCAACGCGCCTTCGGGCGCGAAACGACGCTCGGCAAGCGAAAGACGCACCGCGCTCACGGAGAACTGACGCGCGTCAGCCGGGCCAGCTGTTGGTGATCGGCAACCGGCGGTCTTTGCCGAATGCCTTTGGCGAGACCCGGATGCCGGGTGCCGACTGACGGCGCTTGTACTCGTTGTGGTCGACCATGGCTGCCACCCGGCGAACGGTGTCGGGGTCGTGGCCCTCGTCGATCAGCTCGGCCACCGAACGGTCACCTTCGACGTACCCGGCGAGGATCGGATCGAGCGCGGCGTAATCGGGCAACGAGTCGCTGTCGCGCTGGTCGGGACGCAGCTCCGCGCTGGGCGGCTTCTCGAGCACCGACTCCGGGATGATCTCGCGTCCTGCTCGTTCGTTGCGGTCCCGCGCCAACGCATAGACGAGCATCTTGGGCACGTCCTTGATCACGGCGAACCCGCCGGCCATGTCGCCGTACAACGTGGAGTAGCCGGTCGCCAGCTCGCTCTTGTTGCCGGTGGTGAGCACCATCCAACCGAGCTTGTTCGACAAGCTCATGACGATCGTGCCCCGCACCCGCGCCTGAAGATTCTCCTCCGCGATTCCCGACACCGTCGCATCCTCGCCGAAGGTGGCGAACGGATCGGCGAGCATGTCGAGCAAGGCCGCATGGCCCGCCTCGATCGGGATCGTCAGGGTATGGATACCGAGACTCGCGGCCAGATGCTCGGAATCGTGGATGCTGCTCTCGCTCGAGAACCGCGACGGCATGAGAACGCCGGTCACGTGGTCGGGGCCGAGCGCATCGGCCGCGATCGCGGCCACCAACGCCGAGTCGATGCCACCCGAGAGCCCCAGCAGCACGTCACTGAAGCCGTTCTTGTGGACGTAATCATGGGTGCCCAGCACGAGCGCCTCGTAGACCTCGCGTACCGGCGGGAGCAGCGGCTCGACCCTGGGGCTCGCCATCCGCTCGCCGAGGTGCGCGTCGCTCACCTTCACTTCGGGAAGCGGTGCGACGCTGACCGCACGCGGCTCGCGCAGCCGGCGCCGTGATGCCGCGGGCACCTCGAGGTCGACGACGAGCAGGTCTTCGGCGAACTCGACGGCGCGGGCGAGCAGCTTGCCGTCGCCGTCGAACACCATCGACGCGCCGTCGAAGACCAGCTCGTCCTGACCGCCGACGAGGTTGACGTAGAGCAGCGGGACGCCGGCATCGGCAGCTCGCGTTGCCAGCATCCGCTCGCGCTCGCGCACGCGCCCGGCGTAGTACGGCGAGGCATTGATGTTGACGACGAGCTCCGCGCCTGCAGCCGCCTGGGTGATGATCGGCCCGGTCGGGCTCCACGCGTCCTCGCAGATCGACAGTGCCACACGTGCACCGCCGATGACGAAGGCGGGACCATCAACGGTCGATGGCGCAAAGTACCGCTGCTCATCGAACACGGCGTAGTTGGGAAGGAGCTGCTTGCGGTACACACCGAGCACCCGCCCGTCAGCGCACGCTGCCGCGGCATTGAACAGCGGAGGCCCGGCCTCGGGGAAGCCGATCACCGCGACCGCCCGCCCCGTCCGCGCCGCGAGCTTCTCGAGCGCCTCGTTGCACTGTTCGACGAACGACGGCCGCAGCAGCAGATCCTCGGGTGGGTAGCCGCTGACGGCGAGCTCGGGAAACGCCACGAGATCGCACTCGGCTTCTTCGGCCTGCTGGTAGATCGCGAGGATCCGCGCGGCATTGCCTTCGAGATCGCCCACGACAAGGTTGACCTGCGCAGCTGCGACACGGAGCCGAGGCATGGTGACAGCCTAAGTCTTCGGTCCCGTCCGCTCGACATGAGCTCTCACCAATCGCGTGGGCCCATGGAGGCAGCGTGCGACACTTCCGCGGTGGGTGAAAGTCGGGATAGCTCGGCGGTGCTACAGACAGCGCCGGTCGTCGCCGCGCTCGACGCGTCGGCAGACGCGGTCACCGCGCGCGGCGCGCTGAGTCGCATCCTGGAATCACACCCCGAGCTGGCGGAACCGCTTGCTGCAGAACGGCTGCTACGCGACGGCATGATCGCCATCACCGCGGTATCGCGTTCGCTCGCTGCTGCCATCGTGTCCGACGTCGGGCTCGTGACTCCGCTGCGCGACGAGAAAGGGTTCCACAGCGAGCTGTCGCTCGAGGAATACCGCGCCGCGTCGATCGTCGCGGTGCCGCATGATCACGACAACGCCGAAGCTCGGCGCGCGCTGCGCCGATGGAAGCGGCGCGAGCTGTTGCGCACCGCCGCGCGCGACCTCCTGACCGTTGCCGATCTTCCCGCCGTCGGTCGTGAGCTCGCCGCATTGGCGCAGGCATGCCTCGAGCGCGCGGTCGGCCTTACCGCACCCGGTATGCCGTTCGCCGTGATCGGCATGGGCAAGCTCGGCGGGTCGGAGCTCAACTACGCGAGCGACGTCGACGTGCTCTTCGTGCACGAAGGAGACGCGGACGGAGCCGAGCACGTGGCCCGCGCCATCCTCGGTGTGATGACCGAGCCGACGGCTGACGGCATCGTCTTCCGCACCGACGCCGGCTTGCGTCCCGAGGGACGCTCCGGGCCGCTCAGCCGCAGTCTCGACAGCTACGGCGCGTACTACGACCGGTGGGCGCAGACGTGGGAGTTTCAGGCGCTGCTGAAGGCACGGCCCGTCGGCGGCGACGCGAACCTCGCCGAACGGTTCCTCGCGCTGGTCGCGCCGCACGTCTGGCCGGACGCGCTCGATCCCGACGCGGTGCGCGAGGTTCGCGCGATGAAGGCGCGCGCGGAGGCGGAGACGCGCAAGAAGGGTTTGACCGAACGCGAGTTGAAGCGCGGCCGGGGCGGGATCCGCGACATCGAGTTTGCCGTGCAGCTGCTGCAACTCGTGCACGGCCGCCACGACCGGTCCGTACGGTCGCGCAACACGCTCGAAGCGCTCGGTCAACTCGCGACGGCGGGCTACGTCGAGGCGACCGACGCGACTCGACTCGACCGCTCATACCAGTTCCTCCGGACGGTCGAGCATCGCCTCCAGCTGCATGACGAGCAGCAGACGCACACCGTGCCATCCGACGTCGTGACGCGCACACGTTTGGCCCGGGCGCTCGGATACCGAGATCGCCGCCCCAGCAGCGCGCTCGAGCAGTTCGACGAAGCCGCTCGCGCGAACCAGGCGCTCGTTCGCTCCATTCACGAGCGCCTGTTCTTCGCACCACTGCTCGACACCCTCGCAGGCGCGGGGGCGCTCCCTACAGAAGCAGTCGAGGAGCGACTGGCCGCGTTCGGGTTCGTCGATGTGGCGCGCACCCGCGACGCGCTGCTCGAGCTCACTCAGGGCCTGACGCGCCGTTCCAAGCTCATGCAGCAGCTCTTGCCGATCATCCTCGAGTGGCTGTCGACGACGCCCGACCCCGACCTCGGCCTGCTCCAGCTCCGGCGGCTGGCCGAGGGCCCGGCTCGTTCGGCTGCACTCGCGACGACCTTCCGTGAGTCACCGGGCGCGGCCGAGAGAACGTGTCGCCTCCTGGGTGCGAGCCGCCTCGTCGGCGACGGGCTGCGCCGGCAACCCGACTTCGTCGACGCGCTCTCCGACGACGAGCTGCTCGGGCACGAGAAATCGCTCGACGAGCTCGTCGAGGAGGCTTCGAGCACATTGACGTGGCGAGCCGGCACCGACGCGCGTCGAGAAGGCCTCCGTCGCTTCAAGCGCCGCGAGCTGTTGCGCGTCGCGGCGCGCGACATCCTCGGTTTCGCCGACATCGAAGCGACCGAGCGCGAGCTCGCGGCGCTCGCCGATGGCTGCCTCGAGGTCGCGCTCCGGAGCTTGGAGCCACAGCTCCCGTTCGCGGTGATCGGCATGGGCCGTTTGGGTGGCGGCGAGCTCTCGTATGCCTCCGACATCGACGTGTTGTTCGTCTACGAGGGAGACGGCGCCACGGCGTTCGACATGGCCGAGCGCACCGCGACCGACTTGATGCGCGAGATCGGTGCGACCACCGCGGAGGGCCAGACGTTTCGGATCGATCCCAACCTCAGGCCCGAAGGCAAGCAGGGACCGCTCGCACGCTCGCTCGACGGGTACCGCACGTACTACGAGCGGTGGGCGTTGACGTGGGAGTTCCAGGCATTGCTCAAGGCGACGCCCGTCGCCGGCGATCGCGAGCTCGGGGAGCGGTTCTGCACGCTGATCGAGCCGTTCGTGTACCGCGACCCATTCCCAGAAGACGCCGTGCGCGAAGTGCGGCGCATGAAGGCACGGATCGAGCGCGAGCGCATCCCACCCGGCGAAGACCCGCAGTTTCACTTGAAGCTCGGCCGCGGCTCACTCTCCGACGTGGAGTTCACCGTGCAGCTGCTCCAGCTCGAGCACGGCCATGCGCGCCCCGAGTTGCGCGTCGCGTCGACGATGAGCGCGCTGCGTGCGTTGCGTGACGTCGCGTTGCTCGACGGCGAGGACGCGAGCGCACTCGAGGACGCATACCGGTTCTGCGAACGGGCGCGCAACGCTCGTTACTTGCTCCTCGGTTCACCGGGCGACGCGCTCCCTGGTGGCGACGACGCCGAGCGGCTCGCGCGCCTCTTGGGTTACGTACATCGACCACACGCGACCCTGCGCGACGACTACAGACGGGTCACCCGCCGCGCCCGGCGCGTGGTGGAGCGCGTGTTCTACGGCGCGGACGAATAGCCGGCTTTTCGTCAAGCTCGGCGCCCCGGGCGTCGATAAAGGACCGTGCCACGCCTACGCTCGCTCGTTCTCATCGTCGCGGCCATAACGCTGCTGTCAGCCGGCTGCGGCCTCGCAGCCGCGCCGGTGCAGGGCAGCTCGTCACCCGGTCCCACGATCAACGAGGACTGGCCCGACCCGTTCGTCTTCGCGGCGCAGGGTCAGTACTACTCGTACTCGACCGCCAACGGTCACGGCCATATCCCGGTCGCCGTATCGAGCGACCTCGCGCACTGGCGTGTCCTCGGTGACGCGCTCCCGCACCGACCGTCGTGGACCAATGACGGTCCCTGGGCACCGACGGTGATCCAGATCGGCAACCAGTTCGTCATGTGGTACACGACGCGCTACACCGCGACCGGGAGGGTGTGCATCACGAGCGCCGTGAGCGCCAACCCGGTGGGGCCGTTCGTCGACAACAGCAACGCGCCACTCATCTGCGGGTCCAGCGACAACATCGACCCGGACCTCTTCACAGGCCTTGATGGTGCGCACTATGTCACCTGGAGACACATGGACGACGGCGTCGCACCCGAGGGCGTCTGGAGCGCCCGGCTCGCCGCGGACGCACGCTCGATCAACTGGTCGACCTCAACCATGGTGATGCTGACGACGAACGGCTGGGAACGCTACTCGGCAGAGAACCCGACCATGCTCGTCACGCTCGGCGGCTACTGGCTGTTCTACTCGGGCAACGCGTGGTACACGGATCGCTACGCGGTCGGCGTCCAACAGTGCAACGGTCCGCTCGGACCGTGTCATGCGGTCTACGACGGACCGATACTCGCGTCCCGCGGCCTCATGCAGGGGCCCGGCGGATCGTCGCTGGTCTTCACACCGTCCGGCGGGCTGTTCATGGCGTTTCACGCGTGGACCTATCCGAAGATCGGCTACCCCTCGGGCGGCGTGCGCAAGATGTTCATGCTGCCCGTCACGTTCCCCAAGGGCAACCCAGTCGTCGGCTAACTCAATCGGAGGCGTGGCGGCGCGAGAGGGAGTCGATCGTGACCGCTGCGAGCAGCACGAGCGCGGTCACCACGTACTTGGCGGCCGCGCTGTAGCCCTGCAGGCCCATGCCGTTGTCGATCGCGGCGATCACAAGTCCACCCAGCACGGCATGGATCGGTTTGCCGCGGCCGCCGAACAGGCTCGTTCCACCGATGACCGCCGCCGCAACCGCGTAGAGCACGAGTGTGCCGCCGTCGAGCGCGGTTGAAACCGAACGCAACCGCGATGCATACACGATGCCGGCGATCCCGGCGGTGAACGACGCAAGCACGAAACAGACAGTGCGGATGGTGGCCAGGTTGATGCCGGCGCGGCGAGCGGCCTCGGGATTGCCACCGACGGCGTACACGTAACGCCCGAATTTGGTCCGCCCGAGGAGAAACGTCCACGCCGCGAGCACGCCGAGCACGATCAACACCACCCACGGCACGCCTTTGATCGGTATGAGCCGGCCACGGTTGGTGTTGCAGATCAACACGACCACGACACCGGCAACGGCTGACGCGACGATCTTCAGGATCGTGAGGCTCGCCGGCGGCGCCACGAGGCCGCTCGCGCGGCGGCGTGACTCGTGGAGCCACGTACGAACCCCGATCAACGTCACGATCAGGATCATGACGATCCAGCTGGCGGCGGGTGTCAGGTTGCCGCTCGCGAAATCGTTCACCACCTTGTCGTTGATGGGCAGTGAGCCGCCCTGTCCGAGCATGAGCAGCATCACACCCTGCCAACCGAGCAGACCCGCGAGCGTGACGACGAACGAGGGAACGCCCAGCCGGGTGATGATCGTGCCGTGCAGCGCGCCGATCAACGCGCACACGACGAGCGCGGCGAGAATCGCGCCCCACCACGGCCAGCCGTACTGCTCCTTCACGAGCTCGGCGGTGACGATGCCGCCGATACCGCTGACGAAACCGATCGACAGGTCGATCTCACCCAACAGCAGCGCGAAGACCTCGCCCATGGCCAACAGCATGAAGACCGCGCCCTGGATCAGCAGATTGACGAGGTTCCCGGCACTGAGAAAGTTGGAGTTGAGCGACTGGAACAGGATCGAGATGAGGATGAACCCGAGGACGACCGGCAGCACGCCGGCGTCGCCGGAGCGGATTCGCACGTACACCACGTGCATGTAATCGCGGAGGGATTTGACGTCGAGCTCGGGCTCGTCCGTGACCTCGGTCTCGGCGACAGCTTCTTCCGCAAGGTCACGCATGTCGGTCACGAGGAGCCGACCGTTCGTGTCGATTCGCCGGTCGTCATGAGGTCGACGACGATCTGCGTGTCCATCTCGATGGCCGGACGCAGCGCAACGAGGCGACCGAGGTGAAGCACCGCGATACGGTCGGCGACCTCGAACACGTCGTTCATGTTGTGCGAGATGACGAGGACGGCAAGGCCTCGGTCGGCGAGCTGCCGCACCAGGTTCAAGACCATGCGCGTCTGCGCGACGCCGAGGGCCGCCGTCGGCTCGTCCATGCTCACCAACTTGTTGTTCCAGAGCACGGCCTTCGCGATCGCCACCGACTGCCGTTGCCCGCCCGACAACGACGCGACCCGTTGGCGAACCGACCGGACGCTCGTGACTGCCAGCCCGCTCAGCGTTTCGCCGGCGGCCTTCTCCATGTTGTCCTCGTCGAGGGCGATGTGACGCGTCTTCTCGCGCCCCAGGAACATGTTCTGGACGATGTCGAGGTTGTCGCACAGCGCGAGGTCCTGGTGGACGGTCTCGATCCCGAGGCCGGCCGCGTCGCGGGGCGTCCGGATGTGGGCACGCTCTCCTTCCCAGATGATCTCGCCCGAGTCGGGCGTGTGGATCCCCGCGATGCACTTGATGAGCACCGATTTGCCCGCACCGTTGTCTCCGGTCAGCGCGGTGACCTGCCCGGCCGGGATATCGAGATCGATCTCGACGAGCGCGTGCACCGGTCCGAAGCTCTTGCTGACGCCCCGGAGCCGGAGGAGGGGCTCCGGACTCGCTGATCCAGCGAGTGCGGTCCCGGCTCCGGCCCCGGTTGAGGCGGCGTCAGTGCTCATGCGTTGTTACTTGATTCCGGCAGCCGTGCAGGCGGCGGCGACCGCTTGCACGCACAACGCGCCCGCGGTGGTCCATCCGTCCTTGATGACCGTTGCCGCCATGTTGTCGGTGGTAACCCACTTCGGGGTGAGGAGCAACGACGCGACGTCGGTGTTGGCCTGGGTGTCCTTCGTCGTGCCGTTCTTCAGGGCGGCCGGCACCTTCTCTCCCGCGCGGAGGTAGAGAGCGATTGTGGCGGCAGCCTGTGCCTCGGCGGTGATCGGCTTGTAGACGGTGCCGCACTGGTAGCCCTTGAGGATGTTCTGCAGGCCGACCGGCGAGGCGTCCTGACCGGTGGTCGGGAACGTCTTGGCCGGGATCTGTTGCGACTGCAGCACGGCGATCACCGCGTTGGCGTTGTCGTCGTTCGGGGTCACCACTGCGTTGATGTTCTTGTGGGCCGTGTACTGCTGCTGGAAGGTGGTCGCCGCGATCGACGGCGTCCAGGTTCCGGCCGGCTCGCCGACCTTCACGTACGCGCCGCTGTCGAACTTCGGCTTGAGCACTCCGTTGTATCCCTGTGCGAACAACTTGGCGTTGTTGTCGGTCGGCGAGCCGTCCATCACCAGGATGTTGGGCTTGGAGACCTTCCATGCGTTGATGCAGGCAACTTCGCCCTGGCCGATCGTCTTGCCGACGAGCACGTTGTCGAAGCTGACGTAATAGCGGTTGGGGTCGCCGCCCAGCGTGAGGCGGTCGTAGTCGATCACCGCGACACCCTTGGTCTTGGCCGATGCCTCGATGGCCGCGCCACTGCCCGAGTCGATCGCATCAATGAGCAGCACGCTCGCGCCGGCCGTGATGTCGGCGTCGGCCTGCGTCTGCATCGTGCTGGGGCTGCCCTGGGCGTTGTCGACCTTGAACTGGCTGCTCGACAGGCCGGCGGCCTTGAACGCCTGGGTGAGATACGGCCGGTCGTACGACTCGTAGCGGGCTGACGTCGTGGTGTCGGGCAACAACACGCCGACGAGGCCCTTGCCCTTCGCGGCAAGCGACTTCAGCTGTGACATT
>DASVIY010000041.1:0-3903 GCA_036386195.1 Acidimicrobiia bacterium
GACGATCACCGACACCAGCAGTCCGGCGAACAAGGGCGTGCCGGTTGGGAACGTGCCCGCCGTCGTCGGGACGCGCTGCTTGCGTACGAGTGACCCGGCGATCGCCAGCACGCCGATCATCAGGATGAATCGACCGACGAGCATGCAGATCCCGAACGTCGTGTTGAACCAATCGGTGTTGCCCGACAGACCCGCGAACGCAGAGCCGTTGTTGTTCGACACCGACGTGTAGCCGTAGACGACCTCGGTCAGACCGTGTGGACCCGGGTTGAGGATCGACTTCACCGGCGTGCCCATGACCACTGACGCGCCCGCGAAGCACAGGATCACGAGCGGAACGGCGAGGAGGTACACGACCGCGATCTTCATCTCGGCACCCTGGATCTTCTTGCCGAGATACTCGGGCGTGCGTCCCACCATGAGACCCGCGATGAACACCGCGAGAATGGCGAACACGAGCATGCCGTAGAGACCGGAGCCGGTGCCGCCCGGGCTCACCTCACCGAACATCATGTTGACGAGCGGCATCATCCCGCCGACCGGCGTGAAGCTGTCGTGGCCAGATATCACCGCACCGGTCGACGTGTGCGTCGTCGACGAGGCGAAGAGCCCGGACGCGGCCGGCCCGAAGCGCGTCTCCTTGCCTTCCATGTTGCCGCCCGACTGCGTGGCGGTGACCTGCTGGCTCACGCGCGCGGCATCGAGCTTCGGGTTGCCGTTCGTCTCCATCACCATCGCGACCGCGCCGGTGGCGACCCAGAGGATCACCATCGCCGCGAGCACTGCGTAACCCTGTTTCTTGTCCTTCGCCATCTTGCCGAAGGTCCACGCGAGCGAGAACGGGATGACGAGCAGCAGGTACATCTCGGCGAGGTTCGTGAGCGGGTTCGGGTTCTCGAACGGATGCGCCGAGTTGGCGTTGTAGAACCCGCCGCCGTTGGTGCCGAGCTCCTTGATCACTTCCTGACTCGCGACCGGGCCCGCCGGGATCTGCTGCGTCGTGCCCTCGACCGTCTTCACCTTCTGGTAGCCGTGGAGGTTCTGCACCATCCCCTGACTGATGAAGAACACGCCGAACACGATCGCGACCGGCACGAGGATTCGGGTGACCGTGCGCGTGATGTCGACCCAGAAGTTGCCGAGTGTGCCCTGCCGGCGGCGCACGATGCCGCGCACCAACGCGATCGCGACCGCCATCCCGACGGCGGCCGACGCGAAGTTCTGTACCGCGAGCCCGGCCATCTGCGTGAGGTGGCTCATCGCGGTCTCGCCGCTGTAGTTCTGCCAGTTCGTGTTGGTGATGAAGCTGACTGCGGTGTTGAACGCGAGTGGGGCGGGCACGCCCTTCGCCTGCGTCGGGTTGATCGGGAGGTGCTCCTGCACGCGTTGGAGCAGGTAGAGCAACAAGATCGATGCCGCGCTGAACGCGAGCACCGAGATCGCGTAGATGTTCCAGCGTTGCTCACGCTCCGGATCGACGCCGCAGAGCCGGTAGATGAAGCGTTCGACCGGGAGGAAGAAGCGGTCGCCCGGCGCGCGCTTCTCGTCGCCGTAGACCTTCGCCATGTAGTTGCCGAGGAACGGCACGGAGACAGCGAGCAACGCGACGAGCGCGAGCGCTTGGAGCCAGCCGGCAGTGGTCATGCGGTCGTCAGAGCCTTTCGGGGAACACGAGGGCGTAGATCAGATAGGCAGCAATGAGCACCGAGAGGACCAGTCCGACGATGTTGTCTGTGCTCACGCGACCTTCTCCTCGGCCGGTGCCTCGTCGAGCTCCGGCGTCGCGAGGTCGCTGTCTTCGTCGGGCCCGATCATGCGATCACACGCGACAACGAACGCCGTAGCGACCGCGAAGAACGCTAGGACCACAACGATGAACAACACGTCCTGCATCGTGAGTACCCTTACTTCCTGCCGGCTTCGGCGATCGCGGCCCCGAACTGATCTGCGAGCGCGATGGCGAGCGCGCGGTCGTCGGGCGCGATCGCGACTCCGGTGCCCGCCCGGGGCATGCGCAGCACGAAGCGTCCGACTTGACGACCCGCGCCCCAGACCGGCAGCTCCACGTCGGCACTGAACTCGCGGGGTGCGTCTTCATCGCCCGGGATCGTGATCCGGCCGTGCTGCAGCTTCGGCAACGTGGTCGTGAACGGCGGTCGCTCGAAGTACGCGCTCTCGACGTGCAGGATGGCGACGAGCTCGTCTTGCAGCACCCGGACGAGCCTGCCAATCGGCTCGTTGCCGGCCGACAGCTCGGCGAAGCTGCGCATCTGATGGATTTCCACGTCGCGCACCTGCGCCACCCGCTGATGCTCCCGGCTGCGCAACACGATCTCGCCCACGACGAGGCCGACGACGAGCAATAGCGCGGTCGTCTCCACGTCGTCGGCGCTGTTGATGCGGAACGAGTTGTACGGCTGGGTGAAGAAGAGATCAAACCAGAACGCGGAGCCGATGGCGGCGATCACGCCACCGACGCGGCCGCCGGTGACCGCCGCGATCAGGATGACGACCACGAGCACCAGCGACACGTTGGTGGTGCGGATGTGCGACCGGGCCGGGATGAGCGCGACGGCGACGGCGAACGGACCGATCAGGGCGATGAGCAGGCCGCGAACACCGATCGAAGATCGCCGACTCGCGCCCCGCTGCTCGCCCGCCATCACTCGGGTATACGCGGGCTGCGAGTTCGTGAAAAGGCTCTTGACACTCCCTTGACGCACCCGCGTGCTCTCTTGACGGAACCTGTCGGGTGCGGCCCGTCAATCATGGCCGGCGACGTCGTAATTGATCTCGGCGTCGACCCCGAGGATGTCGTGGGCCTCTTCGGTGTTTATGCCACCCTTGCGCTTGGAGAACAGCACCGCACAGATCAGCACGACCAGCGCCACGCCCGCGATCGAGAAGCGCGCGGCGTCGTTGTGTTGCAGGCTGATCACCGCCGGGAGGATGAGGAGCGAGATCAGGTTCATCACCTTGATGAGCGGGTTGAGCGCAGGACCGGCGGTGTCCTTGAACGGGTCGCCCACGGTGTCGCCGATGACCGCGGCCTTGTGCGCCTCGGATCCCTTGCCGCCTTCATGGCCGTCTTCGATGTACTTCTTCGCGTTGTCCCACGCCCCACCCGAGTTGGAGAGAAAGACGGCCATCAGCTGGCCGGTGAGGATCACGCCGGCCAGGAACGCGCCGAGCGCGAGGTAGTTGATACCGAACCCGACGATGACGGGACTGAGCACTGCGAGCAGCGCCGGAGTCGCGAGCTCCCTGAGTGAGGCGGCGGTGCAGATGTCGATGACGGGGCCGTAGTCGGGTTCCTTGGTGCCGGCCATGATCTTGCCGTCGGCGAACTGGTCACGGACCTCCTGCACCACCACGCCTGCCGTGCGGCCGACGGCGCGGATCGCCAGCGCCGAGAAGAGGAACGCGATCGAGCCACCGAGGAGCAAACCGATGAAGGTCTTGGGATTGGCCACGTTGATCTGTGTCGCCAATCGGCTGAACACCTTCGAGCTGTTGCCGCCGAGCTTGAGCTCCTGGCCGATCGTCTCGATGAACGAGGCGAACAGCGCGACCGCCGCGATCACCGCCGAGCCGATCGCGAATCCCTTGGTGACGGCTTTGGTGGTGTTGCCGACGGCGTCGAGGCTCACCATGATCCGCTCGGCCTCGCCGCCGAACTCACCCGACATCTCTGCGATGCCTGCGGCATTGTCGGCGACCGGGCCGAACGTGTCTTCGGATACGACGACACCGGTGGTGGCGAGCATGCCCATGCCGGTGAGGGCAACCAGATAGAAGGTGAACTCGATGTTGCCGCTGCCGAGCCAGATCGCGACAGCGAGCGCGCCTGCGATGCCGATGATCGAGTACACCGTCGATTCGAGCCCGGAGCTCATGCCCGAG
>DASVIY010000042.1:0-4409 GCA_036386195.1 Acidimicrobiia bacterium
GACGCGGTCCGCACACCTGTGGGCAAGCGCGGCGGCGTCGGATGACTGCGCTTTCGCCATCGAGACGTGGATCGCGCGGTCGGGATCGTCGTGCGCGATCGAGTGCGCGGCGCGGTACACGAGCGGGCGGGCGAACTCGAGCTTCACGCGGGCGTTCGCCAGGTGATGCTTGACCGCCTGGAAGCTTCCGATCGGCGCACCGAACTGCTCGCGGTGCCGTGCGTACTCGACGGTCATCTCGATCATGCGTTCGGCGAGGCCCACGAGCTGGGCGGCAACGCCGAGCGCGCCGCGTTCGAGCGCGTCGGCGAGAGCGTCTTCCGACGCGACGAGGGTGTCGGCGGACGGGTCCCATTGCACGGCGCTGAGCCGGCGCGAGCCGTCGATCGACGCGTCGGGTGTCAACTGCACGTCGTTGCCGGCGACGGCGTACAGCGCGACGTCGTGTTGGAGCACGAGCAGGTCGGCCGACTCGGCGTAGGGGACGAACGGGTCACCTATGAGCCCGGCGGCGACGGTGATCGAGCCCGCTGCCGCCGCGGCTTGCACGTCGGGTGGCAGCAGGGGGAGCGCGACCGCAGTGTGTTCGACGATCGGCTCCGGCAACGCGGCGCGGCCGGTCTCCTCGAGGACGAGCACGAGGTCGAGCATGGTGAGGCCGAGGCCGCCGGATGACTCGGGTGCGACCAGTCCGAGCACGCCCATGTCGGCGAGGTGCTTCCACACATGGTCGGTGCGCCCGGTCTCGTTGGTCCACGCGGCGCGCACGACCTCGGGCGGGCATTCACGCTCGAGGAGATCGCGCACCGCGTCGCGGAACGCGAGCTGATCGTCGGAGAAGGCAAAGCGCATAGCCGAATTACTTCCGCGGCAAGCCGAGCACGCGCTCGGCCACGACGTTGCGCTGGATCTCGTTGGTGCCGGCGTAGATAGGGCCCGAGAGCGCGAACTGGTACCCGTTCATCCACGGCTCGCCCGCGAGCTCGGCACGCGGCCCGAGCAATTGCAGCGCTGTCTCGTGCAGGTGCACGTCGAGCTCCGACCAAAAGAGCTTCACCATGCTCGATTGCGCACCGATCTGCTCGCCGTCGACGAGTTTGGTGACGGTTTGGAGGGTCTGGAGCTGGTACGCCTCCGCGTCGATCGACGCCTGGATGACCTCGTCACGCAACGCGGGGTCGGCGTGCTCGCAGACGTCACGGTAGAGATCGCGCAGGCGTTGCGCGGTCGCGAGGAACCGGCCGGGGGAGCGCAGGGTGAGGCCGCGCTCGGACCCGGTGGTGGCCATCGCGACGCGCCAGCCCTGATCGACGCCGCCGAGCACGTCGTGGTCGGGCACGAACACGTCGTCGAGGAACACCTCGGCGAATCCCTCGTCGCCGTCGAGGCGGCCGAAGCCGCGCACGGTGACGCCCGGCGCGTCGAGCGGCACGAGGAAGTAGGTGAGCCCGCGGTGGCGCTCGGCCGCGGGGTCGGTGCGGAAGAGACCGAAGAGATGGGTGCAGAACGCGCCGCGCGTCGTCCACGTCTTCTGGCCGGTGAGCCGCCATCCGCCGGCGGCTGCGTCGCGGGTGGCGCGGCTCGTGATCGCGGCGAGGTCACTGCCGGCGTCGGGCTCGGACCAGCCCTGGCACCACGTCTCCTCGCCCGACGCCATCTTGGGCAGGATGCGCGCCTGCTGCTCGGGCGTGCCGAACTCGAAGACGGTCGGCGCGAGCAGGAAGATGCCGTTCTGCGTCACGCGTTGCGGTGCGGCCGCGCGGTAGTACTCCTCTTCGAAGATCAACCACTCCCACAGGCTGGCGTCGCGCCCGCCGAACTGCTCCGGCCACGACACCACTGCCCAGCGCGCATCGAAGAGCTTGCGTTCCCATTCGAGGTGCTGCGCGAAGCCGTCACGCGTGTCGCCGGACGGCAGAGCAGGGCTGGGCACGTTGGCTTCGAGCCACTCGCGCGCGCCCGAACGGAACGCGTCTTCGGCAGCCGAATACGTGAGGTCCATCGTGTCGAAGTCCGCTGCGGATCAGACCGTCAGGATCACTGAGGAGCCGTGACCGAACAGTCCTTGGTTGACGGTGAGGCCCACGCGCGCGCCTTCGACCTGGCGGTCGCCGGCCTGGGCCCGCAGGTGCCACGCGATCTCGCATACCTGCGCAAGCGCCTGCGCCGGCACGGCCTCGCCGAAGCACGCGAGCCCGCCGCTGGCATTTACGGGTACGCGGCCGCCGATGGTGGTGTCGCCGTCGTTGAGGAGCTTCTCGGCTTCGCCCGGCTTGCAGAGCCCGATGTTCTCGTACCAGTCGAGCTCGAGCGCGGTGGACAGGTCGTAGACCTCCGCGAGGTCGAGATCGTCGGGCCCCATGCCCGCTTCCTCGTACGCTTTCGCCGCGATCGAGTCACGGAAGCTCAGCTCCGGCAGCGCCGCGCCGGCTCCGGAGTCGGTCGAGAAGTTGGGCATCTCGATCACCGTGTTGGGGTAGCGCGGCGTGACCGTGGAGATCGCCGCGACCCGCACCGGCTTGCCCGCGGCCCGCGAGCGTGCGAATTCCATGCTCGACACGACGAGCGCGGCGGCTCCGTCGCTCGTCGCGCAGATGTCGAGCAGTCGGAGTGGCTCCGAGACGACCGGCGACGCCATCACATCGGCTTCGCTGACCTCCTTGCGATACCGCGCGTAGGGATTGTGCAGGCCGTGCCGCGCGTTCTTCACCTTCACCTTGGCGAAGTCGCGCTGCGTTGCACCGTGCAGCTCCATGCGGCGGCGCGCGTAGAGCGCGAAGTACGTGGGGTTGGTCGCGCCCAGCAACCGGAATCGCAGCCAGTCGGGATCGTCGCCCCGCTCGCCCTTGTTGGGAGCGAGGAAGCCCTTCGGGGTGGTGTCGGCGCCGACGACGAGCGCGACGTCGCAGAGACCGGCGAGGATCTGCGCCCGCGCCGCGCTGAGCGCGGTCGCGCCCGACGCGCACGCGGCGTACGACGACGCGACCTGCGCGCCCTGCCACCCGAGTGCTTGCGCGAACGTGGCACCCGACACGTAACCGGGGTATCCGTTGCGCATCGTGTCGGCGCCCGACACGAACTGGATGTCGTGCCACTCGACACCGGCGTCGTCGAGCGCGGCCCGGGCCGCGACCACGCCGTACTCGACGAAGTTGCGTCCCCACTTGCCCCACGGGTGCATGCCGACGCCGAGAATCGCGATCTCCGGTGCCGTCATACCGGCCTCCACCTCCAGGTCATGTACGCATAGTCGTCGTCCTCGAAGAGCGGCTCGAACACCAGCTCCACTTCCATGCCGATCGTCAGCGTCGATGGATCGACGCCCGCCGCAAGCTGGCCGAGCACCACCATCTGCTCCTCGGCCAGCTCGACCGCGAGCACCGAGTACGGCTCGAACGGGTCGGGCGACATGTACGGCTCGGGGGGCTGGTAGTGGTTCGTCGTGAACGACCACACGGTGCCGCGCCGCGACAGCAGCACGTCTTCACGCCGCTCGGTGGGCGCCGCCGGGTTGGCCGACACCGCGAGCGCCCTCGGGAAGAAGTAACTGCCGGTCTCCACGCCGCGGCTGCCGATGAGGCGCGGCCCTTCGGCGTCGTCGGTGAACCACCCGTCGATTGCCGGCACCTGTTGCTTCATTGTTGCTCCAGACGGGTGAGGGTTGCGTCGGCTTCGGCCATGATCCGCTCGATCAGCTCGGCCACTGTCGGCAGCTCGTCGATCGTGCCCACAACCTGGCCCGTCGGCAAGATACCGACCTCGGCCTTGCCGTCAACCATTGCCGCTTTCGTGAGCATCGGCGCATTGGCCGCCATCGCGAGCTGGCTCCACGAGAGCTCCTGGCTCTTGCGCATGGCCAGCCCCTCTTGCAGCAGCGCCCGCATCGACGTGCCGGTGAGCTTGCGGAACGCGAGCGCGTTGCGAAGCGCGCGAGGGAGCGCGGTGATCCTGCTCGCACCCTCGAGCTGGTCGACGACTTCCGTGCGGATCACCCGCTGCGGGTGGCCGTCGATCGCCTTGGTCACGACCGTGCCGGTCACGGGCGTCTCGAGGTAGATCTGCTTGATCGCGTCGGGGACGGTGCTCTCTTTGGTGAGCAGGAAGCGCGTGCCCATCGCGACACCACTGGCGCCCCACGCGAGCGCGGCGACGAGCCCGCGGCCGTCCTGAAATCCACCGGCGGCGATGACGGGAATGTCGATCGCATCACAGACCGCGGGCAGCAGCAACGACGTGGGCACAGTGCCCGTGTGGCCGCCACCCTCCGCCCCTTGCGCGATGACCGCGTCGACACCCCACTCGGCCACCTTCTCGGCGTGACGGCGCGCGCCGACCGTGGGGATCGTGACGACGCCGGCGTCCTTCAGCTTCTTGATGAGCTGCTCGCCAGGAGCCTGGGCAAAGCTCGC
>DASVIY010000043.1:0-6989 GCA_036386195.1 Acidimicrobiia bacterium
GCGTTGTCGGGCAAGGTCGGGCACACGATCCTGCTGATGACCGCGATCGCGCTCATGGCCGCGATCATGGGCAAGAGCGGTCAGTTCCCGCTGCACACCTGGTTGCCCGACGCCATGGCGGGCCCCACTCCGGTGTCCGCCCTCATCCACGCCGCCACGATGGTCGTCGCCGGCGTCTACCTCGGCGCCCGGCTCTATCCCGTCTTCTTCAGCGGGTTCTCGATCGGCCACGGCGGCGTCAATGCCATGGCGCTCATCGGCGGCATCACGATCATCATCGGCGCCGTGCTGGCGTTCGTCCAAGACGACATCAAGAAGGTGCTGGCCTACTCGACGATCAGTCAGATCGGGTACATGGTCATGGCCCTCGGGGTCGGCGCGTGGACGGCCGCGGTGTTCCACCTCTTCACGCACGCGTTCTTCAAGGCGCTGCTGTTCCTCGGTGCCGGGTCGGTGAGTCACTCCGGCGCGCACCATTCCTTCGACATGAAGAAGGACATGGGCGGCCTGCGCAAGTACATGCCGATCACGTACGTCACCTTCATGATCGGGAGCCTGGCGCTCGCCGGCATCTTCCCGTTCGCCGGCTTCTGGTCGAAGGACGAGATCCTGGTCACCGCGGGCCATGGCGGCTACTCGTTCTTCCTGTATGTCGGGCTCGCGGGCGCAGTGATGACCGCGGCGTACATGACTCGCTGCGTGTACCTCACGTTCTTCGGCGAGTTCCGGGGCCACGGCGAGCCGCACGAGTCGTCACCTGCGATCACGGTTCCGTTGGTCATCCTCGCGGCGTTCTCGGCTCTTGCCGGCTTCATCAACGCGAGCCCCTTCGGCATAGAGAAGTTCAAGGACTGGGTCGAGCCCAACTTCGTGTTCCCCGCGCTGGTGCATCCCGACTTCGACTACGCGAAGGCCACGATCTCCCTCATTGTCGCGGTGGTCGGTATCGGCATCGCGGCGTACTACTTCTTCCGGCGCGAAGAGCTCGGCGCGTTGAAGGGACTCACGGAGCGCAACAAGGCTGCCCACGCCGGCTACACGTTCCTCGTCAACAAGTACTACCTCGACGTGCTCGAAACCGACATCGTCGTCGGCAGCATCAAAGGCCCGATCGCACGTGCGGCGTACTGGGTCAACCAACACGTGATCGACCGCACCGTTGATCTCATGGGCATCGGGGCCCGCCGGGCCGGGCGCTTCACGTATGACGTCGTCGACCAGCGGGTGGTCGACGGCGCGGTCAACGGGATCGCCGACACCACGGGCGAGACCGGCGGATTGCTTCGCTACGTCCAATCGGGCCGCGTGCAGCGCTACGCGCTCACCTTGTTCGCGGCGGTGGGGCTGTTGAGCCTCGCCCTCGTGCTGTTCAACTGAGAAGGGACTCCCTGCGATGAACTGGTTCGACGAGTCGGCGCTGACCCTGGCGGTCTTCACCCCCATCGTCGGCATGGCGATCGTGCTGCTCATACCGAAGGCCCACGAGCAGGCGATGAAAGTCGTGGCGCTGCTCACGTCGCTCGTCACGCTCGGCGTGGGTGTCGGGATCCTCTCGCGCTTCGACTTCGACCACTCCGCGCGAATTGGCAGGTTCGAAATCGACACCTCGTGGATCGACATGATCCACAGCCGTTACCACATGGGAATCGACGGCATCTCGCTCCCGCTCCTGCTCCTGTCGATGCTCATCACGACCAGCTGCATCATCTACTCGTGGAACCACTTTCCCGCGCCCCACAACCCCAAGGGGTTCCTCGCGCTGATGCTGCTGCTCGAGGTGGGCATGAACGGCACGTTCTGTGCCCTCGACCTCATCCTCTTCTTCGTCTTCTTCGAGCTCGTGTTGCTTCCCATGTTCTTCATGATCGGGGTGTGGGGCGGCCCCAGACGCGAGTACGCGTCGATCAAGTTCTTCCTCTTCACCCTGTTCGGCTCCGCGCTGATGCTGCTGAGCTTCATTGCACTGTTCTTCCTCGTCGACGTGCCGCGCAGCGTGACCGTCGACCACTTCAATCACACGTTCGACATGGTGTTGCTGGCGAAAGCCGGCGGGAGGGAGCTCGTCAGCTCCACGCAGCTCCTGATCTTCGCTGGCATGTTTCTCGGGTTCGCGATCAAAGTGCCGATGTTTCCGTTCCATACGTGGCTGCCCGACGCGCATACGGAGGCACCCACGGTCGGCTCGGTGCTGCTGGCCGCGATTCTGCTGAAGCTCGGCGCCTACGGGTTCATCCGGATCGCGTTGCCGATTCTCCCGGAGGCGGCGCGCGACTGGGCGCCGTGGATCGGGCTGCTTGCCGTGATCGGCATCATCTACGGCGCGCTCGCGTGCCTCGCGCAGCGAGATATGAAGCGACTCATCGCGTTCTCGTCGGTCGCGCACATGGGCTTCGTGATGCTCGGCATCGCGACGCTCACGACGTTCGGCATCAACGCCGCGGTCTTCGGCATGGTGGCGCACGGCCTCATCACCGGCATGCTGTTCTTCATCGCCGGATCGGTGCAGGAGCGTTTCGAGACCCGTGAGCTCAGCCGGCTCGGGGGCCTGCTCACGCAAGCGCCGAAGCTGGGATGGATTCTCGGCTTCTGTGCGATGGCCTCGCTCGGCCTCCCGGGCCTGGCCGGCTTCTGGGGAGAGTTCCCGGCGATTCTGTCGGCGTACAGCCCCGCGGCCGGAATCTCCGAGGTCACCTTCCGCGTCTACATGACGGTCGCCGCGATCGGCACCGTCCTCGCTTCCGGTTACCTGCTCTGGATGTTGCAGCGGGTCGCGTTCGGCACGCCGAAGGCCGAGTGGGAGGGCACGCACATCCACGACGTGCACGTGTCCGAGTGGATCGCGTGGACGCCGTTGCTGCTCCTGATCGTGGTGCTCGGCGTGTTCCCCAACCTGCTCTTCCGCATGACCAATCCCGCGGTGACCCACTTGGTGGGCGGCATGTCGAGAGTGCTCGGCGGCTGACCGATGAGCCCCCGTTTCGATTACCACGCGCTCGCACCCGAGATCATCCTCTCGGCGACGATCGTCGTGGTGCTCATCGCCGACTTCTTCTTCAAGGAGCGCTCACGCTGGCAGACGTCACGGATTGCGAGCATCGGCGTGCTTGCCGCGCTCGTACCGGTGATCACACTCGCGGTCGACGGCACGACAAGATCGATGTTCGACGGCGCCTACGTGGTCGACAACTACGCGATCGCGTTGAAAGGGTTCTTCCTCCTGGTCGCGTACGTGACCCTGCTGCTGTCGGTCGACTACATCAGCGAGGGTGACTACTACCAGGGTGAGTACTACTTCCTCATGCTCACGTCGGTCCTCGGGATGCTGTTCATGACATCGGCACGCGACCTCATCTCGATCTTTGTGGCGCTCGAGACGATCTCCATTCCCACGTTCGTGCTCGCGGGCTGGCGCAAGCACGACCCCAAGTCCAACGAGGCCGCGATCAAGTACTACCTGATCGGCGTGCTGTCGTCGGCCGTGATGTTGTACGGCATGTCGTTCATCTTCGGGTTGAGCGGCTCCACGTTGCTGTCCGACATCAGCCGCTACGCCTTCCGGCAGGGCGCGGACATACCGCTCTTCCTGGTGGCGATCTTCCTCACGCTGGTCGGTTTCGCGTTCAAGGTGAGCGCGGTGCCGTTCCACTTCTGGGCGCCCGACACGTACGAGGGATCGCCCACGCCGGTCACGGCGTTCCTGTCGGTCGCGTCGAAAGCCGGCGGCTTCGTCGCCCTGCTCACCATCGTGTACTTCGGCTTCTTCTTCGCGCCCGAGGGTTGGCAGCCAATCCTGTGGGCGCTGGCGGCAGCGTCGATGACGATCGGCAATCTCACCGCACTGCGTCAGACGAACATCGTGCGCATGCTGGCGTACTCGTCGATCGCCCAGGGTGGCTTCATCCTGGTGCCGCTCGCGGTAGCCGCCGACGGCACCGCGGCACGTTCCTCGTTCGAAGCCGTGGTCATCTACCTGTTGATCTACGGCGCGATGAACCTCGGCGCGTTCGCGGTCGTGATCGCAGTGGCGCGGCGCACGCGATCGGGCGAGATCGATTCGTATTCCGGGCTTGGCCAGACAGCGCCTGCGCTCGCAACGCTGATGTCGGTGTTCCTGTTCTCCCTCGCGGGGTTGCCGCCGCTCGCGGGCTGGTTCGCCAAGTTCGTGATGTTCCGTGCCGTGTTCGATGCCGGCACGCCGGCCGCGGTCACCCTCGGCGTGATCGCGGCCGTCAACTCGGTGATCGCGTTCTTCTATTACGCGGCAGTCGTGCGTCGCATGTGGTTGCACGATGTACCGGAGGGTGCCGTCATGGCGGAGCCCACGCTCCCGCCGGCGCTCAGCATGGCCATCGGTCTCACCGCGGCGGTCGTGCTCGTGATCGGCATCTACCCGCAGCTCTTCGCCCGCATCGGCGAGCTCGCCGCCCGCGGCTGAACGACCGCCCGGTCGTGAGAAGCGTCGCCGATCAGATCCGGGACGCGATCCACCGGGAAGGGCCGATCCCGTTCGACCGGTTCATGGAGCTCGCGTTGTACGGGGAACCCGACGGCTTCTTCGCCAGAGCGCACGGCGCGGGCCGCACCGGGGCCGACTTCGTCACGAGCCCGGAACGGACGCCGCTGTTCGGGATGCTCGTCGCGCGCGCTCTCGACCAGTGGTGGGACGAGCTCGGGCGGCCCGACCCGTTCGTCGTCATCGAAGCCGGCGCGGGGCGGGGCAAGCTCGCCGCCGACGTGCTGACCGCGGACCCGAGCTGCGCGCCCGCGTTGCGATATGTGCTCGTCGAGCGATCGGCAGCGCTGCGCGACGCGCAACGTGAGCTGCTCGTCATCGAGCCGTTCGAGGACGCGCTCGGACCGGCCATGCCGAGCGAAGGTGACGAGCCGCCGGTGCCGGTCACGGGCGTCGGGCCGATCGTCAGCTCACTGCCCGAGCTCCCGTCGACTCCCTTTACCGGTGTCGTGCTGGCCAACGAGCTGCTCGACAACCTCCCGTTCCGCATCGTCGAACGCGTCGCGGACGGCTGGGCCGAGGTGCGCGTGGGTTTCGACGGCACGACCTTGATCGAGGTGCTCGTGCACGCGCTCGACGAGCTCTCGGCCGAGGCCGACGCCGTTGCCGAGGAGGCATACCTCGGTGACGGCCGGCGGCTGCCCGTTCCCACCGGGATCGCCTGCTGGCTCGAGTCCTGCAGCGCGACGTTGCGTCGCGGCGTCATCGGCATCATCGATTACGCAGCCACCGCCGCAGAGCTCGTCGAGCGCGGTCAGGCCGGCTGGCTGCGCACGTATCAAGGCCACCGGCGCGGCCACGATCCACTGGTCGAACCGGGCAGCCGGGACATCACCTGTGACGTGCCGATCGAGCACTTGCAGGCAGTCGCTACTCGAATGGGATTGACCTTCGAGAGGTGCGGCTCTCAGGCCGGCTGGCTTCGCGAGCTCGGCCTCGACGAGCTCGCTGCCGAAGCCCGCTCGGCGTGGCAGGCCCGAGCCCACATCGGTGACCTCGAGGCCATCGCGCATCGAAGCCGCGTCACCGAGGCCGCTGCCCTCGTCGATGCCGACGGTCTGGGCGCGCACTGGTTAATCGTGATGGCGCGGCGGTAGGCTGACGCCGCCCACCAGCCCCACACGAAAAGGGGAACGAATGTCGGAAGCCACGATCGATGCGTTGCTCACCGAGGGTCGCACGTTCCCGCCGCCGGAGCCGTTCAAACGCGACTCGCTGACCGTCAGTAGCGACCTCTACGCCGAAGCCGAGACCGACTACGAAGGATTCTGGGCCCGCCAGGCCGCCGAGCTGCTCGACTGGTTCGAGGACTGGCACACCGTGCTCGAGTGGAAGCTGCCGTTCGCGAAGTGGTTCGTGGGCGGCAAGCTCAACGTCAGTTACAACTGTCTCGACCGTCATGTCACCGCCGGTCACGGCGACCAGATCGCGTACCACTGGGAGGGCGAGCCCGGCGACACCCGCACGATCACGTACGCGCAGTTGCTCGACGACGTCAGCCGCCTCGCCAACGCGCTGAAGGCGCTCGGCGTCGGCAAAGGCGACCGCGTCAACATCTACCTGGGCATGGTGCCCGAGCTGCCGATGGCGCTGCTGGCGTGCTCCCGAATCGGCGCGGCGCATTCGGTTGTCTTCGGCGGCTTCTCCGCCGACTCGCTACGTGACCGGATCAACGACGCCGAGGCCAAGGTCCTGATCACCGGTGACGGCGCCTGGCGCCGCGGCTCGATCGTGCCGCTCAAGGAGACGGCCGATGCCGCCGTTGCCGATTGTCCCTCGATCGAGAAGGTGCTCGTGCTGCGACGCACCGAGCAGGACGTGCCGATGACCGACGGACGAGACGTCTGGTGGCACGACCTCGTGCCGCAGCAATCGGCCGATTGCACGCCCGAGCCGATGGACAGCGAGGACCTGCTCTATCTGCTGTACACGAGCGGCACCACGGCGCGCCCGAAGGGGATCATGCACACGACCGGCGGCTATTTGACGCAGGTCGCGTCCACACACAAGCACGTGTTCGACCTCCACCCCGACACCGACGTGTACTGGTGCGCGGCGGATGTCGGGTGGGTGACCGGCCACAGCTACATCGTGTACGGACCCCTCACCAACCGCACCACGAGCGTCATGTACGAGGGCACGCCCGACTTTCCCGACAAGGATCGCTTCTGGTCGATCATCGAGCAGTACAAGGTCACCACCCTCTACACGGCTCCGACGGCCATCCGCACGTTCATGAAGTGGGGTGCCGAGTATCCCGACAAGCACGACCTGTCATCACTGCGGCTGCTCGGCACCGTCGGCGAGCCCATCAATCCCGAAGCGTGGGTCTGGTACTGGAAGCAGATCGGTGGCGAGCACTGTCCGGTCGTCGACACGTGGTGGCAGACCGAGACCGGAGCCATCATGATCAGCGCGCTCCCGGGTGCCACCACGCTGAAGCCCGGCAGCGCGACGTTTCCCCTGCCGGGGATCC
>DASVIY010000044.1:0-3821 GCA_036386195.1 Acidimicrobiia bacterium
GCCGCGACGCTTTTGATATGATATGTACCCGCCCGATCGCGGCGGTAGTATGAAGAGGTCAGCGCTCGAGTGGGGACCTGATGATGAAAATGCCCGTCAAAGGGCCCGCGTTCGGAGTAACCGCGTGACCGGCTCACCACTCGGTGTCGCCGTCGTCGGGGTCGGCTACTGGGGTCCCAACCTGATCCGCAACTTCCTCGGTCATCCGGCGACCGACCTCCAGCGGGTCTGCGATCTCGCGGTCCACCATGCGCGAACGGTCGTGGGCGGCCGGAGCGAAGTACAGGTCACCGATTCGCTCGACGATGTGCTCAACGACGACGCGGTCGACGCGGTTGCGATCGCGACCCCACCCTCGAGCCACCATGAGATCGGGATGCGCTGCCTCGAGGCCGGCAAGCACATCCTCGTCGAGAAGCCGCTCGCGATGAGCTCCAAGCACGCGCTGGAGATGGTCGAGATGGCCGAACGTCACGAGCTCGTGCTGATGTGCGACCACACCTTCTGTTACACACCCGCGGTGAAAGCGATCCGCGAGCTCGTGCGCAGCGGCAGCCTCGGAGACATCCAGTACATCGACTCGATCCGAGTCAACCTCGGGCTGGTGCAGTCCGACGTGGATGTGTTGTGGGACCTCGCACCACACGACCTCTCGATCATGGATTCCATCCTCCCCGACGACTGCTTCCCGATAGAGGTCGCCGCGCACGGCGCCGACCCGATCGGCGCGGGCCAGTCGTGCGTCGGGTATCTCACGATACCGATGAACACCGGCGCGATCGCGCATGTGACGGTGAGCTGGCTCAGCCCGTCGAAGGTGCGCCAAACGATCGTGTCGGGCTCGAAGAAGATGATCATGTGGGACGACATGAAGCCGTACCAGCGGCTCGCGGTGTTCGACTGGGGCGTCGACATCGGGCCTCCTGCCGACGACGACGAGCGCGAGCGCCTGATGGTCAACTATCGGAGAGGCGACATGATGAGCCCCGCGCTGCCCGAGACGGTCGAGGCGTTGCACTTCGTCGTCGAGGAGTTCTCGGACGCGATCCGTGAACACCGCGGGGCGCTCACCGACGGACGCGCGGGTCTGCGGATGCTCGAGATCCTCGAAGCGGCGAACGTCAGCTTGCAGGCCCGGGGTGTGCTCGTGCCGATCGAGCACCGCTGATGCTGGACGGGAAGCGCATCCTTATTACCGGCGGCGCCGGCCTCGTGGGTTCCACGATCGCGGATCGGCTCGCGGACGAGCCCGTCGCCGAGATCCGTATCCTCGACAACCTCGACCGCGGCCGCCTCGAGAACCTCGCCGGAGCGCGCGAGCGCGGACCGGTAACTTTTCTCGAGGGCGACATCCGCAGCCAACGCGATGTCGAGCGGGCGATGGACAGCATCGATCTCGTCTTCCACGAGGCCGCGATCCGCATCACGCAGTGCGCGGAGGAGCCGCGGCTCGCGCTGGAGGTGCTCGTCGACGGGGCCTACAACGTGATCGAAGCCGCGCAAGCTGCGGGAGTCGATCGCGTGGTTGCCGCGTCGTCGGCGTCGGTGTACGGCCAGGCGGTCGAGTTCCCCACCGATGAAGACCACCACCCGTACGACAACCGCACGATCTACGGCGCGGCGAAGGTGTTCAACGAGGGTCTGTTGCGCAGCTTCCACGACATGTACGGGCTCGACTACGTCGCGCTCCGTTACTTCAACGTGTACGGCCCGCGCATGGACATCCACGGCGTCTACACCGAGGTGTTGATCCGCTGGATGGAGCGCATCGAGGCGGGCATACCGCCGCTCATCCTGGGTGACGGCACCCAGACGATGGACTTCGTCTACATCGACGACATTGCCGACGCGAACCTTCGTGCCGCGACCGCGGACGTGACCGATGTCGTCTGCAACGTCGCGACGGGTGTGGAGACGAGCCTGAACGAGCTCGCGCGGGCCCTGGTCGGAGTCATGGGATCCGATCTCGAACCGGAATACGGTCCCGAGCGAAAGACCAACCCGGTGGCGCGCCGTCTGGCCGACACGACCAGGGCGCGTGACCTCCTCGGCTTCGAGGCCCAGGTCTCGCTGGAAGAAGGGTTGCGTCGACTCGTCGCGTGGTGGCGCGCCGAGCAGGCGGCAGCACCCGCCGACGTCGAGGTGCAAACGTCTTGAGCACGAACGGCTCGGAGGCTTCACCGATTCCGATCATGCGGCCGTGGCTCGGCGTCGAAGAGCAGCAGGCGGCTGTGGCCGCGATCGCCTCCGGCTGGGTGGCACAGGGCCCACGGGTCGCCGCGTTCGAAGAAGCGATGGCGGCACGCCTCGGCGCCGCGCACGCCGTTGCCGTCTCGTCGTGTACTGCAGGACTGCATCTCGCGCTCGTCGTGCTGGGCATCGGCGCGGCGGACGAAGTGGTCGTGCCTTCATTGTCGTTCATCGCGACCGCGAACGCGGCGCGCTATGTCGGCGCGACGCCGGTCTTCGCCGACGTCGACGAGGTCACCCAGAACCTCACGCCCGACACGATCTCGGCCGTGCTCACGGAGCGCACCAAGGCGGTCATCCTCGTGCACCAGGCGGGCATGCCAGCCGACGTGCACGCGGTGCACGCGCTCTGCGATCCGTTGGGGATCGCGGTCGTCGAGGACGCGGCGTGCGCGATCGGCGCGACGATCGACGGCGCGCCCGTCGGCAGCCACAGCGATCTCGTGACGTTCTCGTTCCACCCGCGCAAGCTCCTCACCACCGGTGAGGGCGGGATGGTGCTCACGACCAACGCCGAATGGGCGCAGTGCCTACGACGGCTGCGCGAGCACGGCATGAACGCGAGCGCGGCCGAGCGCCACGCCAGCGGCGTTCCCGTCGTCGAGCAGTATCTCGAGACGGGTTTCAACTACCGAATGACCGACGTGCAAGCCGCGATCGGCCTGGTGCAACTCGACCGGCTCGAGGCGATGATCGCCCGGCGCCGAACGCTTGCTGATCGCTACGCCGACCGGCTCCAGGCCATCCCGGGGCTCGGCTTGCCGGCTGATCCGCCATATGGCACGTCCAACTACCAGTCCTATTGCGTTCGGCTGCCCGAGGGCTCGAGCATCGACCGTACCGAGCTCATGGGCGCACTGCAGCGCGCCGGGATCTCGACCCGCCGCGGCATCATGGCCGCCCACCTCGAGCCCGCCTACGCGGGTCACCCGCACGCGCCGCTCCCGGTGACCGAACGCCTGACGGCCAACTCGATCATCCTGCCGCTGTTCCACGAGATGACCGAGAGGGAGCACGACCGTGTCGTGGACGCGCTCATTGCTGCGCTCGTCGTGACAGCGGAGCCCGGGTCGCGATGAAGGCGGTCGTCACCATCGACAACCTGGTGCTCGGCGGCAGCATCATCACGGCGATCGAGCTCGCCGCGACGGTACGTGACCGGTGCGGCTGGGACGTCGTGATACACGCCGCCCCGGGACCGCTCGAGTCGCTGGTCCGTGAACGTGGGCTTCGGTTGCTGACCGCTCCCGAGAACCCCTCGATGGTCTCCACCCGCAACATCCGCGCGTTGCGTGCCGTGTGCCGCGCCGAGCAGCCCGATCTCGTGCACGCATGGGGCCCGAAGCCGGTCTTCACGGCGTTCGTGGCCGCGTATCTGGGTGAGCGGATCCCCACCCTCGGCTCCATCTGCGAGATGTTCGTGCCGCCGCAGCTGCCACCGGCGATTCCCATCTCGTTCGTGGCTCCCTACCTCGTTCGCGACGCAGGTACCCGCGACGGGATCAACTTCCTGCAGGAGCCGCCCATCAACTTCTCGGCGGACGCTCCCGCAAACGTCGACGGAGCAGCCT
>DASVIY010000045.1:0-4716 GCA_036386195.1 Acidimicrobiia bacterium
ACGCCCGCGGGCGGCGCGTCGGAGAACGAGATCGCGAGTGGCGGGGAGGCAAGGGCGAGCGCGCGCGACAAGGAATCGGCAAGCTCCGTCCAGCGAGTGGCAGGCATCAGAGGCTCCATCGGGTCGGGGACGGTCGGAGCCTAATGTCAGCCGAACCGCGCGATCTCGCGATCGAGGTCGAGCGGCGCAACCATCCCCGGCCGTTCCGTGGCGTCGACTCCTTCGGCGGGCACGAGCCACATGATCTCGAACTCGTTGCCGTCGGGATCGCGCCCGTAGATCGACTTCGT
This sequence comes from Acidimicrobiia bacterium, assembly GCA_036386195.1. Taxonomy (GTDB): domain Bacteria; phylum Actinomycetota; class Acidimicrobiia; order IMCC26256; family JBBRZM01; genus JBBRZM01. The sequence continues at coordinate 291 of DASVIY010000045.1, forward strand.
GGTGCCGTGATCGCTCTCGCCGACGTACGCGCCGCGTGCCTGCAGCTCGGTGCGCGCCGTCGCGAGGTCACGAATCGATCCGACCTGCCAGGCGAGGTGATACAGCCCGACCGTGCCCGGGATCGGCCCCGACGCGTCGGCGCCGATCGTGAACAAGCCGAGGTCGTGGTCGTTGTCGGAACCGGCAGCTTTGAGAAACGCCGCCCGGCCCGGCATTGCGGCCACGACCTCGAACCCGAACACCACATGATAGAAGGCCGACGCCTGATCCGCGTCACGTACGTACAGCACCGCGTGGTTGAGGCGTTGCACGGGGATCATGGCGTCCTCCTCGGTCGAGCCGTTCGCGCTCGCCGACTGCAGGCTATTACTGCTTGACCGCCTGGATCTCGAGCTCGATGCGGATCTTCTTGCTCACCATCACGCCGCCGCTCTCGAGCACCTGGTTGTAGGTGAGGCCGAAGTCCTCACGGTCGACCTCGGTGGACGCCTCGAACAGCGCCTTGTCGTTGCCGAACGGGTCGGTCAACGCACCCTGGAGCTCGAGGTCGAGCGTAACCGGCTTGGTGACGTCGCGGATCGTGAGGTCACCGCTCAACTTCCACGCGCTGCCACCGGCCGGCTGTACCCCGGTGCTCTTGAACGTGATCGTGGGGTAGTGCTCGGCGTCGAAGAAGTCGGGTGACAGCAAGTGCGCGTCACGGTCGCTCTGGCCGGTGTCGATGCTCGCGACCTTGATCGTGGCCTCGACCGACGAGGCCGACGGGACGTCGGCGATGTGCACGGTGGCGTCGAACTCGGTGAAGCGGCCGCGCACCTTCGTGAACACGAGGTGGCGGGCGATGAAGCCGACGGTGGAGTGCGCGGGGTCGAGTGTGTAGGTACCACTGGCCGGCAGCTCTTGGCCGTCGAGAACTCTGGTGGCGGGGATTGCAGTCATGGGGGCCTCCGGGTCGATGGCAGGTAGTACTCAGTACAACCATTGCATCGACAAATAATTCCCGGGAGGGCCGGGCCCCTACGTCCGCAGGGCCCGCAGTCGGTCCACGACCTGGGGAAACGCCTCGAGAAAGGCGTCGACGTCGGCCTCCATCGAGCTCCAGCCGACACTCGCCCGGAGCGACCGGTCGGCATCAACTCCCATGGCTTCGAGGACGGGTGACGGTTCGAGCGCCTCGCTCGAGCACGACGACCCCGAATGCACCGCGACGCCCCGCTGATCGAGCCCCAACAGGATCGGCTCCGCTTCGACGCCGTCGATGCCCAGGCACACGAGGTTGGGGAGCGCGTCGTCGGGATCGCCGAACCGCTCGACGCCGGCGACCGTTTCGAGCGTTGTGGTCGCGAGCCGGTCGGTGAGCACCTGCTCGGCCGCGCGCTCGCGCTCCAGTCCGCCGTCGAGCAGCGCGGCTGCGGCCGCACCGAAGCCCACGATCGCGGGAACGTTCTCGAGCCCGCCGCGCCGGGCGCGTTCCTGCGCGCCACCCACGACGAACGGGTCGAGCCGCAGGCCGCGGCGAACGAGCAGCGCGCCGATTCCCTTTGGGCCGCCGAGCTTGTGGGCCGTGACGGAGCACAAGTCGGCGTCGAGCCCATGGAACGCGACCGGAACATGACCCACCGCCGCGCATGCATCGACGTGAACGAGCACGTCGCGCGCCCGCGTCGCGGCCACAACGGCGGCTACCGGTTGGATCGTGCCGACCTCGTGGTTGGCGAGCTGCACCGTGACCAGCACCGTGTCGTCACGCACCGCCGCGGCAACATCATCCGGGTCGAACCGGCCGCGCCGGTCGACACCGACGGCCATCACGCCGAGACCCGAGCGCATGCACGCGTCGAGCACCGCCGAATGCTCGACGGCAGTCGTCACGATGTGTCCGGTCCCGGTCCCGTCCGACGAACGGGCGCACGCGCCCCAAATTGCGGTGTTGATCGCCTCGGTGCCGCCCGAGGTGAACACAACTTCGCGCGGGCGTGCATCGAGCAGCGCCGCGACGTGCTCGCGTGCCTGCTCGATCGCGACCCGCGTTGCTCGCCCCTCGGCGTGGAGGCGACCCGGGTCGCCGTGGTGCTCAGAGAGGTAGGGGAGCATCGCCTCGAGCGCGGCCGGGCGCAGCGGTGACGTAGACGCGTGGTCGAGATATGCCCGGTGCACGAGTGTCAGGCTACGCAGCAGCGCTCATCGGTTCTCGGCAGAGTTTTCGACCGTAGCGGTCGAAAACTCATCCAACAACGGGGCACGCGCGACGCAGCGCTCAGAAACGCGCGACGCAGTGGTCGTCGCCGCCCGGCCGCGTCTCCGAGAACTGAGGCTGGGTGTCTCCGTAGAGGCCCGCCAGCATCCCGCGGATCATGCCCCGGTCGACCGCGCACACCACGTGGGGATACTGCTGCGCGGCCTCGCCGAACGGGCAGCACTCCGACACGATGGCGAGCGCGCCGTCACGCGCCTCGGCGTGCGAGGCGAAGCCGTGCGCCGTCAGCGCGTCGGCCACTGCCGCGAGCGCGGCGCGCACCGAGCGATGACCCTTGGACGCGGCGTCAGGATTCGACGGCCCCATGTTTTCCGCCAGGGAGAGGCCGTACGCGTAGCCGACCTCGTCGGCCATCTCGGCGGCGCGCTCCGTACCGAGGTCGTCGAGCGCACGCGCGAGCAGCGTGCCCAAGATGTCGTCGCGTCGCGGCGGGAGTGAAAGACCGGTATCGACGTCGCTGACGCGGTAGTACTTCGACGGCCGCCCCGCGGTGCGCGCCGGCTCGTCGCCCGTGCGCGGCACCGCGGCCACCGTGAGGTAGCACCCGGCGGTGAGCTTCTCGAGGTGGTGGCGGGCGACGTTGGCGTGCAGGTCGAAGTGCTGCGCGACCTCGGCCGCGGTGACGCCGTCGGGCGCCTCGCGTACGAACAAGTAGATGTCGCGCCGGGTGGGGTCGCCGAACGCGTTGGTGACCGCAGCCACGGCGGCGCTGAACTCGTCGGGATCGAGCGAATGCTCGTCGGCAGCCGGGGGATGGGGATCGATCACGCTCACATCGGTATTCTACCTACGCCCGTAGTGGAAATACCCGGGGACCGGAGCGATGCCAACAGACACCGAGGTGCGAGCGGCTGCCGAGCGTGTCGCCGACCCGTTGCTGCGCCGATCGCTCGGCGAGCTGGGCCTCGTGCAGAGCGCCACTGTCGACGGCTCGACGGCCAAGATCGCCCTCGCCGTCCCGACCGACCGCGATGAGCTCCGCCGCGAGCTCACGGCCCGCGTCACCGCTGAGGTCACGGCCCTCGACGGCATCGCCCGGGTCGAGGTCGGCGTGCGCCGGATGGACGAAGCCGAGCTCCAGGCTCTCGGGCGCATCCTGAAAGGGGAGCCGCCGCCCAACCCGCTGCAGGTGGTCGACGCCTCCGCGCAGCAGGCACCACGCGAGCGCGTCAACCCGTTCACCGACGCGCGCACGCGGGTGATCGCGATCAGCTCGGGGAAGGGCGGCGTCGGCAAGTCGTCGATCACGACCAACTTGTCGATCGCGCTCGCGCAGCGCGGCCACCGCGTGTCCGCCGTCGACGCCGACGTGTGGGGATTCTCGATGCCACGGATGCTCGGCGTCGAGCGTCCACCCGATCTCATCGACGACGTGATCGTGCCGCCCGAGGCCAACGGCGTGCGCCTCATCTCGATGGGGTTCTTCGCGCGCGAAGACCAGGCCGTCGTGTGGCGCGGCCCGATGTTGCACAAGGCGCTCGAGCAGTTCCTCACCGACGTGTGGTGGGACGAGCCCGACTACCTGCTCGTCGACATGCCGCCCGGCACCGGCGACATCTCGATCTCGATCGCGCAGTTCCTCCCGCGCGCCGAGGTGATCGTGGTGACCACGCCGCAGCCCGCCGCGCAGCGGGTCGCGCAGCGTGCCGCGGCGATGGCGAAGCAGGTCGAGCTCGACGTGATCGGCGTCATCGAGAACATGTCTTGGTTCCGCGGTGACGACGGTACGACCTACGAGATCTTCGGTCGCGGCGGCGGCCAGGAGCTCGCGGCGAGCATTGGCGTGCCGCTGCTCGGCCAGGTGCCACTGGTGCCGGAGCTGCGCGAAGGCGGCGACGCAGGCCGGCCGATCATCGTGGCCGCGCCCGACGACGACGCGTCCGTGGCGTTCCGCAACATCGCGGAACGGGTCGATGTCGAGCTCGCCCCGACCAAGGTCTTCCGGTCGGAGCTCAAGATCACCTGACCGCCGCCGCGGGCGCAACTTGAGGCGGCGGCTACGATCGGCTGTTCCGTCCCGTCCGCCGCGCCCGCAAAGGACTACATACATGGAAGTGAAGATCGGGGTCGTCTACACGGCCAAGGAGCTCATGGTCGAGCTCGATGGCACGGCCGACGAGCTCGTGGCGAAGATCCAGGACGCACTGAAGGCCGAATCGCCCGTGCTC
>DASVIY010000046.1:0-5502 GCA_036386195.1 Acidimicrobiia bacterium
GATCATGTTGATGTCACCGGAGTCGACGAGCACCTCGCCGGTCGCCGGCGTGGAGCCGGTGATCACGTTGACGACACCCGGCGGAAACCCGACCTCGTCGAGAATGCGCACCATCTCGATGACCGCCAGCGGATCCTGTGATGCCGGTCGCACGACAACGGTGTTGCCCATCGCGAGCGCGGGACCGAGCTTGCCGGCCATGTTGACGAGCGGGAAGTTGTACGACGTGATGCACGCGACCGCACCGATCGGTGCGCGCCGCGCGATTGCGCCCATGACACCGCCGGGTGCGAGCGAGGTAGCCGGCATCTCCTGCGGCGGCAACGGAATGACCGAGGGTTCGAGCGCGCCGGCGGCGTAGCGGTCGAATCGACTGGCGGTGACGGGCACCTGCATGGTGCGGCCGACGGTAGCGGTGCAGCCGGTCTCTGCGATCACGAGCGGTACGAGCGCATTGGTCTTCTCGCGAATGCGAACCGCAGCGGCTTCGAGGAGCGCAGCGCGCTCTTGCGGCTTCAGGCGTGACCATGCGGGAAACGCGTCGTGCGCGGCTTGCGCTGCGGCGCGCGCCTGCTCGACGCTTGCTTCCGGCGCGACCCCGACGATCTCTTCGGTCGCCGGGTTGACGATGTCGTAACCACCGTCGCCACCCTCGACCCACTCGCCGGAGATCAGCAGCCGTTCGGCGGCGCGCCGCTCGGTCACCGTGCTCATCGATCGTCTCCCCGCACGCCGCACCGGCCCGTTTCCGCCATCACCCGAAACTATAACGTGTTCTCATTCCGTGTCCAGTACCGCAGGTCAGCGGCCTGCGGAGGGGCGCCGGGCGGTTGTGCCGGGTCGAGCAACCGCCTACTTGGGCAGGTCGAGATGGAGCATGCGGATCGCGTTGGTCCGGCAGATCTTGTCGACCTGCTCCTGGGTGAGGTCCTTCATGATCTCCTCGGCGACCTTCTTCGTGTGGGGCCACGTGCTGTCGCTGTGGGGATAGTCGGTCTCGAACGTGACCGTGTCCTCACCGATCACGTCGAGCGACGCGAGGCCGTGCACGTCGTCGAAGAAACAGCCGTACACATGCTCGTGGTAATACTCCGACGGCGGCCGCGTCACGATGTCGGTGACACCGCTCCACCCCCGGTTTTCGCGCCACACCGTGTCGGCGCGCTCGAGGATGTACGGGATCCATCCGATCTGGCCTTCGGAGTACGCCACGATCAGGCCGGGGAACTTCTCGAACACGCCCGACATGAGGAAGTCGGTGAGCGACATCGCCGCGTTCATGTACGTGAGTGTGGAGCCCACGCCCGCCGGTGCGTCGGCCGATGTCGACGGCATCTTCGACGACGAGCCGATGTGCATGCACACGACCGTGTCGGTCTCGGCGCACGCGCGGAAGAACGGGTCCCAGTACCCGTCGGCGTCGTGGATCGACGGCAGCCCGAGGAACGGCGGGATCTCCGAGAAGCACACCGCATGGCCACCGCGGGCCGCGTTGCGCTCGACCTCCTTCGCCGCAAGCTCGGCGTCCCACAGTTGGATGATCGGCAACGGGATGAGCCGTCCGCCGGAGCCGCCGCACCACTCGTCGAACATCCAGTCGTTGTAGGCCTTGACGCACAGGTCGGCGAGCGCCATGTCGCTCGCTTCCTTGAACGTCTGACCGCAGAACCGCGGGAACGACGGGAACGACAACGACGCCTCGACATGGTTGACGTCCATGTCCTCGAGGCGCGCGACCGGGTCGAAGCAGCCGGGTCGCATCGTGTCGTAGGTGATCGGGCTCACCGTGACCTCTTCACGCGGGTAACCCGCGGCGGCTGAGAGCCGGGTCTGCGGCCACCGGAGGTCTTCGTAGTACCACCAGTCGCACAGCACGCCGTCTTCGTCATCGGCAGCCGCGCGGTAGTCGAACTTGCCGCCGACGAACGTCATCTCGGCGAGCTTTGTGCGCACGACACGAGGACCGATCTCGAGGTACTTTGCGGGAAGACGGTCCTGCCAGACGCCGGCCGGCTCGATCACATGATCGTCGACAGAGATGATCTTCGGGATCTCAGGCATGCGAGCGAGCATAGACCTGACGGGTCGTCAGCTCTTCGAGCGAGACGTCGACTCTGCCCACACGCCGAGCACGTCGGCGGTGGTCGTGAGGGTGGCGACAAGACTCAGCGTGTTGTCGAGCACCGCGTCGGCATAGTCGGCCGGGATGCCCGCCACCGCGTCACGCGGCATCACGAACTGATAGCCGTGGTTGACGGCGCAGAACGCGAAATCGGTCATGCCGATGTTGACCGACACGCCGACGCCGACGATCGTCGTCACACCGAGATTCCGCAGGATCGAGTCGAGCTGCGTACCCGTCATCGGACCGAGACCGTGATGACGCGCGAGCACGAGATCGCCGGGGTCGACACCGATCTCGTCGGGCGGCTGCACCGCGACGGTGCCGGGTGTCAACGGCACCGGCGACTTCCGCACGCCCATGAACAGCCGCGCGTTGCGGTTGGCACCGAGACCGTCGGCGCGGGTCTCCGCGGTGCAATGGATGACGGGCACGCCCACAGATCTCGCGGCGCGCGCGAGCGCGGCGCAGTTGCCGATCAGCCCGACCTTTGCCGCCTCGGCTGCGAGCGCGGGAAGCGCCGACGGGTCCCCCACGACGCCGTTCTGCACCTCTTGCAGCACCAATGCCGTACGGCCCGGTGCAACCAGCTCCTGGAGATCGATCGCCATCTCGGTTACTCCTCGACGAACGTGTTCGCGGCGTCGGTCATCAGCACAGTCTTCATGACCTTTCCCAGCGCGTTGCGCGGCAGTGGATCGTCGCGAACTTCCCAGCGCGCCGGCACCTTGTAATACGCGAGCTCCGCCGCGACCCACGCACGCAGCTCCTCGATATCGATCGTCGCGCCGGGCGCCGCGACGACGATCGCCTTTACTTCCTGACCGAGCTCCTCGTGGTCGACACCGACGACGGCGACTTCGCCGACCGATTCATGCTCCTCGATCCGCTCCTCGATCTCGTACGGGTACACGTTCTCGCCGCCCCGCAAGATGAGGTCGCGCTTGCGTGATGACAGGTACAGGCGCCCGCCCTCGAGCCGGCCGATGTCACCGGTCTTCAACCACCGGCCGGACCCGATCACGTCGGCGGTGTCGCCGGGCCGCCGCCAGTACTCCAGCATCACGATCGGGCCGCGCACGTGGATCTCGCCTTCCTCCCCGTCGGCGAGTGGCGCGCCGAACGGATCGCGGATCTCCACTTCGACCGTAGGTAGCGGACGGCCCACGGAGTCGGGAAACTGCTCGAGCTCGGGCCCCGGGTTGATGCTCACGAGCGCGGACGACTCGGTGAGGCCGTAGCCGACGCCCATCGTGTCGCGCACTTGTGGGAAGACGGCTTTGGTGCGGTCGTGCAGCGCGCGCGACAGCGGCGAGCCGCCGCCACCGAGCTGGCGGATCGACGAGAGGTCGTAGCGCTCGACGTCGGGATCGTTGACGAGCCGGTGCAGCAACGCGGTAGTGAAGCCCCAGCCGGTGATGCGCTCCGCCTCGATCAGCCGCAGCGCCAGCGCGGGGTCGAACCGGCCGGTGATCCACACCGACTTCACACCGCCGACGAGAAACGCGACCGCGCCGTTGTGCAGCCCCGACACGTGGAACAGCGGGCTCGTCACGAGCTGACACGTCGGCGGCGCGTCGGGCGTGGGCGGCTGGACCATCAACATCCGCAAACCATGGAAGAAGTTGATGCCGATCAGCGCGTTGACGTTGCGATGTGTGTTGACCGCACCCTTGGGACGGCCGGTGGTGCCGCTCGTGTACAGGATGACGGCGGGGTCGTCTTCCGCAATGGGCGTGTCGAAAAGCGCGGCATCGAGGTCATGACGCCACAACGCATCGAACTCGTTGTCGATCACGACGGTCGACACGCCCGGGTCGTCGCCGTCGAGACGCGCGAGGCGCTTGGCGTCGGCGACGAGGAGCTTCGGCTCGGAGTCGCTGATCCCGTACCGGATCTCGGGGCCGGTCCACCAGCCGTTGAGGCCCACCGCGACCGCGCCGAGGCTGACCGTCGCCCAGAAGGTGACGATCCACTCCGGACAGTTGGCCGCCAGGATCGCGACCCGGTCACCGGCGCCGACCCCATAACGGTCGTGCAGCGCGGCGGCAACGGACGCCACGGCACGCTCGTGCTCGGCGAACGTGATGCGCCGCTCCGTGACACCGTCGGTGAACACGAGGTACTCGGCGTCGCCGAACCCGACCGAGTTGGCGACGAGCTCCCGGAGTGATCGGGCGCGGTTCTTGAACACGTCGATCCGCTCGCCCAGCACGTCGACGGGCTCGGTCTCGAACGCCCCGCCGGGCGCGAGCAGCTCGGCCTCGGCTTTCAGCATCCCTTCCGGTACGTCGCGCGCGTCCACATCGTCCTCGCTGGTCAACGGGGGCGCAACGCTAGTGGGCCGGCTGGTTTGGCATGGCGTCCGCGATGCAACATACCGGTATGCGCAAGATTCGGGACCTGGTGCCGATCAGCGGGACCGCCCTCGCGTTGTGGGTCTGGAGCAACCGCGACGACGTCGTCGAATGGGCCGCGTTCGGTGTGCGCTCGGCACAGAAGCTCGCGGCCGGTGAGACCGACGACATCAAGATCGAAGGCCGCCTGCGCGGTTCGCTGCTCGGCGACAAGCGCACCCGCCACGCGGCCGGGCTCAGCCTCAAGGTGCACGACGGCGTCGCGATCTTCACCGGGATCGTCAGCCCGGAGGTCCACGACGTCGCGCTCCTCCTCGCGCACAAGACCGACGGCGTGCGCGGCGTCGACGACCGGCTCGAAGAGATCCGGCGCCGCGGCCCGGAGCTCGGCCCGGCGTAGTGGAGATCGACGTCGTCGTCGAGATCCCGAAGGGATCGCGCAACAAGTACGAGGTCGATCACGAGACCGGCGGCATCTGGCTCGACCGCATGCTGTTCACCGCGACGCAGTACCCCGCTGACTATGGCTTCGTTCCCCACACGCTCGCGGAGGACGGCGATCCGCTCGACGTGCTCGTGCTGCTCGACGAGCCGACCTTCCCCGGGTGTCACATCAAGGCGCGCCCTATTGGCGTGTTCTGGATGCGCGACGAGGCCGGTCCCGACGCGAAGGTGTTGTGCGTGCCGGCAACCGACCCGCGCTGGACGTCACTCGGCGACGTCGCCGACGTCGACCCGTTCGTGCTCCAGGAGATCGGTCACTTCTTCGACGTGTACAAGCAGCTCGAGCCGGGCAAGGACACCGACACCGGCGGCTGGGAAGGCGCCGCGGCCGCCGAGCGGGCCGTGCGTGAGGCGGTCGAGCGCTACCCGGGCCCCGCCGCGCGCTGAAGGTGAGCACGCCAACAAGGCGGGACGGTGGTGCCGTCAGCCCGGCAGCTCGCTGCGGCCTCCGGTCGACCACCACGACGCAGTGAGCCGCAACCCCGGCTGCTCGTCGCGCGACTGGAGCTCTTCGTAGGT
>DASVIY010000047.1:0-2402 GCA_036386195.1 Acidimicrobiia bacterium
CGGTAGCCCGCGGTCGCGTCGTGCACCCGCAGGCCGAGCGCGAACCCTGCGTAGCGGTTGCCCCACACCGAGAGCCGCAGGCGCCGTTTGGGCCAATTGGGCACTGCGCCGCCCGGCACGTAGCGCGACCCGATCGCGCAGCGCCCACAGCGTCACGAGGATCATCGCCTCGGCGACGATGCGGCTCGACATCTTCGAGGTGCCGCGCACACGGTCGGTGAACGAGATCGGCACTTCTTCGATCCGGCCGCCCGCGCGCAGCACCCGGTAGGTCATCTCGATCTGGAACGCGTAGCCGGTCGAATGTGTCGTCTCGATGTCCATCGCCCGCAGGAGGGAGGCGCGGTAGGCGCTGCCGAGCCCCATCTTGTGCGGCCGCCGGAGCACTTCGATACCGCCGAGCTCGGCGCCGAGCGCTTCGGCCTTGTCGGCGGTGCCGTCGGCGCTGCCGTCGTCGACGATCAGGATGTGCGCGTCGGGGACCGCAACGCGGATGCGGTGCACCAACGGGTCGAGGTTCTCGACCTCGTTGAGGGTCGGGACGGTGATCCAGACGTTGAGGGGATGATCTGGGTTCATGGCGTGATCCGGTGTTCTGGCAGGGGGGAGCGCGGGCGCCGCGCGACCGCGAACAACACTGGTGTATCGGAGTGAACTGCATTGCTCATGAAGAAATGTGACGAGTCGATTCCCGACCCGATCCCGCTGTTCTCGCGGCCCAGGACCCGGTACGTGAGCGGGAGGATGTGCTCGTAGGCCCAGACGTAGGCCCGGCGGGGCATGCGGCGGCGCAGGTTCAGCGGGTCGACCTTCAAGAGCCGCTCACCGCTGCGCCGACGGGTCGCGAAGTCGGCCTTGAGCACGTCGTCGCCGTCGAGGCCGTAGCAGGTCACGTCCTCGAAGAAGAGCGAGAGCAGCGACACGAGGTGCTCCGGCTCGAACAGGTACACGTGGAAGGGATTCTCGAAGTCGGCCGGCGCGTTCGGTGTGATCACGAACGCAGTTCCGTCGGCGCGCAGCACGCGGGCGAGCTCGATCACGTGGAGGGCCGGGTTCACGAAGTGCTCGATGATGTGCGACGACACCGCGTAGTCGATGCTGCGATCGCGCAAGCCGAGCTTCGCGCCGTCGCTCGCGACGAACTTCAGCGGGTTCGCGGTCTCGGCGTAGGTGTGCGAGGCGAGGCGAACCGTGTCGCTGCTGTAGTCGGCGCCGATCACGAGCCGGTCGGGCGCGGCGAGGCGCTCGGTCTCGCTGCCGATGCCGCAGCCGATGTCGCAGACGACACCCGGGCCGAGGCGCGCGACGACCTCCCGGTAGCCCGCGTCGTGCAACGCGAGCAGCGAGTCGGGGGTGGCACCTTCCATCGGTCGCTCGCCGGTGAGCTTCACCGCAACCTCCAAGGTCCCCATGAAGGCCGATTGCGTCCTGGAACCGAAGGGCCGAGCGTATCGCCGGCGCCCGGGATTTTCCGACCATGGGGCACCCGTGCCTGACTGGCCGCGGCTCGTAGCCGAATAGTTAGACTCGCCGCCGCATTCGTCCGCGCCGTCCGAGGAGTGGCACCGCGTGAGGGCTTCCCGACGCGAGCACGACCATTCTGACGGTCCCGACCGGCTTCCAGGCACTGGATCCGGCCCGGACCCCCGCGACGCCGACGACGACATCGTCGGCAAGCTCGGCGACCTCGCGGCCACCGCCGGGCTGCGCCGGATCGCGATCCTCGCGTGGCGCGATCTCGATGATCCCGAGGCGGGTGGCTCCGAGTTGCACGCGTCTCGCGTCGCAACGCTCTGGGCCGAGGCCGGCATCGAGGTCACGATGCGCACGTCGTACGCAGCCGGGCACCCGCAGGTGTCGTGGCGCGGCGGCTATCGCGTGATCCGCAAAGCCGGCCGCTACCTCGTGTTCCCCCGCGCCGCGTTCAGCGAGATGATGGGCTGGCACGGCGCGAGTGACGGCCTCGTGGAGATCTGGAACGGCATGCCGTTCTTCTCGCCGTTGTGGACGCGCCGCCCCACGGTCGCATGGTTGCACCACGTGCACGACTCGATGTGGGAGATGACGCTGTCGCCGCGTCTCGCGAGCATCGGCCGTCATCTCGAGTTCGACGTCGCGCCGCTCGTGTACCGCCGCACGCCGATCGTCACGCTCTCCAACTCTTCGAAGGAAGAGCTGGTGCGCAAGCTGCACCTGCCCGCGCAGCGGATCACGGTCGTGCCGCCCGGCATCGACCGCTCGTTCACACCGGGCGGCACCCGCTCGGAGACGCCGCTCGTGGTTGCCGTCGGCCGTCTCGTCCCCGTGAAGCGGTTCCCCGCCCTGATCGACGCGTTGGCGGCAGTGCACAAGCGCCAACCCGCGCTGCGCGCGGTGATCGTCGGCGAGGGCTACGAGCGCGA
>DASVIY010000048.1:0-3414 GCA_036386195.1 Acidimicrobiia bacterium
TGGAAGCCGGGCCCGCACCCGAGATCGGCGCGCAGCACGCCGGCTTCGATCCCGGCCGCGAACACCCGAGCCTGGTCGACGCCCTCGGCGCCACGGCGCGACTCCCATGCACGCGCCGACGTCTCGTAGACCCGTGCGGTCTCCTTGTGCACGGCCGTATCATCGCCGAGATGTCCCGATACCGAGTGATCCGCCCCGACCGCGCAGGCGAACCAACCACGTGAGCACGGTCGGCGCCGACGGCGAGAGTGTTGCGCGGGCCGCGGCCCTGGTGGTTTTCGGCGCGACGGGCGATCTCGCGCACCGGAAGCTGTATCCCGCCCTGGCGCATCTGGCCGAGCGCCGCCAGCTTCCGGGTCGGCTCGCCATCGTCGGCGTCGCGCGTACGGAGATGAGCGACGATGACTACGCGGGCGAGGTCCACAAGACACTCGCGGCTGCCGGCGCGGCCGAAGGGAGCAGCGCCCTCGACCGGCTCGGGGTGCGCTTCCGCTACGTGCGGGGCTCGTTCGACGACGGCTCGGTGTTCGATCGTCTCGTCCGGGTGCTCGACGAGACCGACCTCGAGTACCGCACGTCGGCGAACGCGCTGTTCTACCTCGCGACCCTGCCGCAGGCATTCGGCACGATCGCGGCGGGCTTGGGTCGCGTCGGCTTGGCCGAGCAGCCGCCGGGCACGTTCCGGCGGCTCGTCGTCGAGAAGCCATTCGGCCACGATCTCGACAGCGCGGCGGAGCTCGACCGCCGGCTGCACGAGTGGTTCCGCGAGGAGCAGATCTACCGGATCGACCACTACCTCGCGAAGGAGACCGTCCAGAACATCCTCGCGTTGCGGTTCACCAACACGATCTTCGAGCCGCTATGGAACCGGCGGTACGTCGACCACGTCGAGATCACGGTGGCGGAGCAACTCGGCGTGGAGCACCGCGGCACGTTCTACGAGAAGGCAGGTGCACTACGCGACATCGTGCAGAACCATGTGCTGCAAGTGCTCGCGCTCACTGCCATGGAGGCTCCCGCGTCGTTCGCTGCCGACGCGATACGTGACGAGAAGGTGAAGGCGCTCAAATCGGTGCGCCCACTCGATCCGGTGGAGCTCTCCCGGCGCGCGGTGCGGGCGCAGTACGGGCCGGGCGAGATCAACGGCGGGCCGGTCGTGGGCTACCGCGACGAAGAGGGCGTCGCGCCCGACAGCACGACCGAGACCTACCTCGCGCTGCACCTCGAGATCGACAACTGGCGCTGGGCCGGCGTGCCCTTCTACATCCGCGCCGGCAAGCGGCTGTCCAAGCGCGTCACGGAGGTCGCGCTGCGCTACAAGCAGGTGCCGTTCCTGCCCCTGCCGGCGAGCGCGGTCGAGTCGGTGGAGCCCAACACGATGTGCCTGCGCATCCAGCCCGACGAGGGCATCGAGGTGTCGTTCGCGGCCAAGGTGCCGGGCTCGCCGTTCCGCGTGCGCAGCGTGCCCTTGCAGTTCAACTACTCGGCGTTCTCCGAAGCCGCGCCCGAGGCGTACGAGCGGGTGCTGCTCGACGCGTTCCTCGGTGACGCCACGCTGTTCATTCGCTCCGACGAGGTCGCACAGGCGTGGCGCATCGTGCAGCCGCTCCTCGACGCCTTCGAAGGCGGCCAGGTGCCGTTGCCGTTGTACCCGGCGGGTTCGTGGGGCCCGGCGGAGGCAGACGGCCTGCTCGACGACGACGACACGTGGCGCGAGCTGTGAGCCTCCCGGGCGAGGTGCGGGTGGTCAACGACGTCCCCCGGGCATTTGCCGCGCTGGTGGTGAAGGTCGCGCCGCGCTCGCTTGCGCTCTCCGGCGGCGGCACCGCGAGGGAGTGCTACGGGTTGCTCGCTGATGCCGACGTCGATTGGTCGCGCGTCGATGTGTTCTGGGGCGACGAGCGGTGGGTGCCGACCGATGATCCCGGCTCCAACGAGCGCCTGGCGCGCACCGCCTTTCTCGACAAGGTCACGCCGAACGCGGTGCACTCGATGCGCGGCGCCGGCGACACCATCGAGGCCGCGGCCGAGAGCTACGACCGCCTGGTGCGTGGCTTCGGACCGATCGACATCGTGCACCTCGGTCTCGGGCCCGATGGTCACACCGCTTCGCTCTTCCCGGGTTCGCCGGCGCTCCAGGAACAGGAGCGCTACGTCGTGCCCAATGGTGACGAGCAGCACCCGCACCCCCGCTTGACGTTCACCTACCCGGCACTCGCAACGTCGCGTCTCGCGGTGTTCACCGTCGCGGGTGACGACAAGCGCGATGCGATGGCGCGGATACGAGCGGGCGACGATCTCCCCGCGGCTCGGGTACGGGCCGACGAGGTGCTGTGGCTCGTCGACCCCGCGGCAAACGCCTGATCCAACGGTCGATCCGGCCGGGGCCCGCCTAGGCTGCCCGTCGTGCTCAGTGAATCCGACGCCCGACAACTGCTCGACGCGCCGATCGGCGATCTCACGGCTCGAGCGGCCCGCCGGCGTGACCGCGCCCACGGATCTCGGATCACGTTCTCGCCGAAAGTCTTCATCCCGCTGACCATGCTGTGCCGCGACCGCTGCGGCTACTGCACGTTCGCCAAGCCGCCGGCCCGGCTCGACACGGCGTTCCTCGGGCTCGACGAGGTGCTGGCCATCGCGCGGCGCGGCGCGGCGATGGGGTGCTCCGAGGCGCTGTTCACCCTGGGCGAGGCACCGGAGGCCCGCTATCCCGCCGCCCGCGAGTGGCTGTCCGCACACGGATACGCGTCGACGCTCGAGTACCTCGTCGCGGCCTGCGCGGCCGTGCTCGACGAAACCGGCCTGCTCCCCCACGCGAACGCCGGCGCGCTCGATGAACCAGCGCTCACCGAGCTCCGAGCAGTCAGCCCGTCGCAAGGCATGATGATCGAGACCCTCGCGGCGCGCCTCGGCGAGCCGGGCCACGAGCACGCCGGTCTGCTCGAGTCGGAGCTCGCCGCGGCGGTCGCCGGCGGCGTCACGAGCCTGGTCTGCCCGCCCGACACCGATCCGGTGCTCGACGAGCCCGGGCTGGTCGAGATGCTCAAGTTCCGCGCCAGGAACCTCGACCTGGCCCGGCTCTATCCGCTCGGCGCGTTGACGCGGGGCCTGAAGGGCGAGGCGCTCAGCGAGATGGCCGAGCTCACCGAGGCCGGCTGCGTCGGCTTCGCTCAGGCCGACGTGGCGATCCGCGACACCCTCGTCCTGCACCGCGCCCTGCAGTACGCGGCGACCTTCGGCTACTCGGTGTGGCTGCGTCCGAACGACGCCTGGCTCGGCAACGGCGTCGCCGCGAAAGGACCGCTCGCGACCCGGCTCGGCCTGACCGGCGTCCCGGTGCTCGCCGAGACGATCGCGCTGGCGACGATCTTCGAGTTGATGCGCGACACCGGCGCCAAAGTCCATCTGTGCCGG
>DASVIY010000049.1:0-5545 GCA_036386195.1 Acidimicrobiia bacterium
CACCAAATACGCGACTGCGGTGTTGCGCCACGGTCCCGGTGAGCAGGCCACCGCCGTCGAGCAACTCGTGCGCGCGCTCGAAGGCGCGGCTCCTGTCGATGATGCCGCTCGCCGCGGCGCGGAGGCGATCAGTGCGCGCGATGGCGACATCGTCGTGATCCTCGGCCGGCCCTCTGTTGCGGAGCCGGCCGATGCCACCGTGCTCGCAGCTGCCGCGCTGTGCCGGCTGCCCGACGTGCGGTTCCTGTCGGCACTGCGGCGCGGCAACGTGCACGGCGCGCTCGACTTTGGCCTCACGCCCGGGTTCCTGCCCGGTCGCGTGACGCTCGAGGGCGGGAGCGCGCGGTTCATCGACGCGTGGGGCGCGGTGCCCGAGGAGCGCGGGCTCGACGCTGCCGGAATCCTGCAGGCCGCGAGCCAGGGCAAGATCCGTGCGCTCGTGCTCCACGGCAGCGATCCGATCGCCGACTTTCCCGATCGCACCTTGGCGCGCGACGCGTTCGACAAGATCGGCTTCCACATTGCGGTCGGCGCGTTCATCACCGGCAGCTCCCGGCACGCCGACGTCGTGTTGCCGTGCGCGTTGTGGGGCGAGAAGCCCGGCAGTGCTACCAACATCGAGGGACGCGTGCAGCGACTGGGCCAGAAGGTCTCGCCGGAGGGTGCGGTGATGAGCGACTGGCGGATCGCGAGCGAGCTCGCGGCACGTTTCGGTGCCGACTTCGACCTCGAGTCCGTCGAGGAGATCCAAGACGAGATCGCGCGCGTCGCGCCCGCGTATTCGGGCATCACCGCGCGGCTGCTCGCGCTCGCGCGCGACGGCGCAGTGGCACCGATCGCCGAGCACCCCGACGAGATCGTCGTGACGAGCCGGCCGGGCGCCTCATCCGACTTGTCGTGGGAGCCGATCCAAGTCGGGGCCTCGCAGGAGGGCGACCCCGCGTCGTCCGGTCCTACGGCGGCCGTCGGAGCCGCGACCGGCGCGGCCACCACGTTGCAGCCCGGTCTGGCCGCGCCCGAGGGCGGCGATCGCATCCAGGCGGCCGCGGCGGCCGCCGGGGAGCTGGCGGCGACCGTGACGGCCGAGACCGGCGCGCCGCCCGAGCTGCACCGCTGGGACCGCCGGGTCGAGGCGTGGGTTCCGCCGCACCGCGACGCGTACGCTCTGCGGCTCGTGACCGGCCGCGAGCTCTACGACGGGGGTCGCATCGTGACGGAAACACCGTTGCTGGCGCCGCTCGCGCCGGGTTGCGTCCTGCTGGTCAACCGCGCCGATCGTGATCGCATCGGCGTCGCCGACGGCGGCGAGGTGAAAGTCACCACGGCGCGCGGCTCACGCGTGTTCGAAGTCCGCGCCGACGTGGCGATCCCGGCGGGCGTCGGATTCCTCGCGATCAACCAACCGGGCACCCCGAGTGAGCCCGGCGGCATGCCGGCCGGACCGAGCGACTTGATCGACGTCGACGCGCCGATCACCGACCTTCGAGTGGAGTCGATCCGCTGATGTCGCCGCTCGCCTCCGACCCGCTGTTGAGCGGCAACATCGACCTCACGGTCGTCTTGATCGTCATCGGCAAGACGATCGCGGTGTTCGCGTTGCTCATGCTCGCTGTGCTCTTCTACGTGTGGTTCATGCGCAAGGTCATCGCCGATATGCAGAACCGCATCGGCCCCAACACCGCCGGTCCTTGGGGAATGCTCCAGACGCTCGCCGATGGCATCAAGCTGTTCTTCAAGGAGCAGTCCACGCCGTCGAGCGCCGATCGCCGGGTCTTCATGATCGCGCCGTACCTTGCGATCCTTCCCGCGTTTCTCGCATTCAGCATCGTGCCGATCGGCGGCGTCGTGACCATCGCGGGGCACCGCACGTATGTGCAGCTGGCCGATCTTCCCATCGGGGTGCTGTGGCTGCTGGCGATGTCGGGGCTCGGGCTGTACGGCGTGATGCTCGCCGGGTGGTCGTCGGGCTCGAAGTACCCGTTGCTCGGATCGGTACGCGCGTCGGCGCAGTTGTTGAGCTACGAGGCCGCGTTCAGCCTTGCGATCGTCGGCGTGCTCGTGCAAACGAGCAACTTGCGGACGCGCGCGATCGTCGACCAGCAGGCGTGGGTGGGCTCGTGGTCGATCGCCCATCCCACCGACTGGCCGATCGCCAACTGGCTCGTCGGTCCCGCGATCATCGCGTTCGTCATCTTCCTCATCGCCGCGGTGGCGGAGACGAATCACCCGCCGTTCGATCTCGTCGAGGCCGAGCAGGAGCTCGTCGGCGGCTTCCACACCGAGTACACGGGCATTCGCTTCGCGATCTTCTTCCTGGCCGAGTTCATGAACGTCATCACGATGTCGGCCATCGCGGTGACGCTGTTCCTCGGCGGACCGGCCGGTCCCTCGCTCGGGTTCCTCGCCGCCAACGGTTGGTTCAACGCGTGGGTGATGCCCATCTTCTGGTTCATGCTCAAGCTGCTCGTGCTGCTCTTCTGCACGGTGTGGGTGCGGGCATCGTTGCCCCGGCTGCGTTATGACCAGCTCATGGACGTCGGCTGGAAGTTTCTGATCGAGATCGCGTTCCTCTGGGTGATGGTGTCGGCGTTGCTCGTCGTCGCACGCGACCAGCGCTGGGATCTCTGGCTCGTTGCCCCCTCGGCAGGCCTCGGGGCAATCGCGGTGTACGGAGTGCTCTGGCTCTCGATGCCCAAACGCGACGAGCTCGTCTCCCATGATCTGGAGATCAAGTAGTGGGGAGGTTCACCGGCTTCCGGGTGACGCTGGAGCAGATGTTCCGGCCGCGCGTCACGACGGAGTACCCCGAGCACAAGCGCCCGAAGCCCGAACGCTTCCACGGCCGCCATGTCCTCAACCGCTACGAGGACGGCATGGAGAAGTGCATCGGCTGCGAGCTGTGCGCGGGTGTGTGCCCGGCGCGGTGCATCTACGTGCGCGGCGCCGACAACCCTCCCGACGCGCCGGTATCGCCGGGCGAGCGCTACGGCTTCGTGTACGAGATCAACTACCTGCGCTGCATCCACTGCGACCTGTGTGTCGAAGCCTGTCCGACCGAGGCGATCACCGAGACGAAGCTGTTCGAGTTCTCGTTCGTGAATCGCGACGACGCGATCTACACGAAGCGCGAGCTGCTCGTCGATGACGAGGGCCGATCGCGCCGTCAGCCGTGGGAGTTGTGGGCGGGCGACGAAGACGACCGCACCAGCGCGTGGATGCGCGCGACGTCATCGGCGGGCAATGCCGTGTACGAAGGCCGGGTCGCGTGGTCAGCCGAGCTGGGCTACGGCGTGCGCCCCCCCGAGCACGGCCAGGCGGCCGCGCTCGAGGAGGAGTCCGACCTCACCGCACCGCCGCCCGCGGAGCCCGTCGGGAAGCGTGACGAGGAGGCGCACTCGTGACCGCGGTCGTGTTCTTCGTCTTCGCGGCCATCGCGCTTACCGGCGCGGTCGGTGTCGTGCTGGCGCGCAACCCCGTGCACTCGGCGTTGTTGCTCGTGGTGTGCCTCGTCAGCGTCGGGGTGTTCTTCCTGCAGCAAGAGGCGCAACTGCTCTTCGCGGTGCAGATCATTGTCTACGCGAGCGCGATCGTCGTGCTGTTCCTGTTCGTCATCATGCTGCTCGGCGTCGACCGCCAGGAGCAGTGGGCCGAGCCGATCAGGTTCCAGCGACCGGCCGCGATCACGCTCGGCGTCGTCATCCTGGCCGAGATCATCCTGCTCGGCGGCGGTACGTGGGCAACCGGCGCGCACTCGACGCGTGGCGCGCTCGAGCGCCACGGCGGCAACATCAGGCCGGTCGCGCAGGTGTTGTTCACCGACTTCCTCTGGCCGTTCGAGCTCACCGCCGCGCTGCTGGTGATCGCCGTGGTCGGCGCCGTCGTGCTCGCGCGCAGATCGGGACAACCGGTGGAGTTCGCCGACGAGTTGGAAGCCCGCGCCGCGGCCGACGAGCGCGACGAGGAGCCGGTGCCGTGACGATCACCGGCAACTACTACCTCGTCCTCGCGGCGCTGCTGTTCGGTATCGGCGCGGTCGGGCTGCTCCTTCGGCGCAATGTCCTCGTGATGTTCATGTGCGTCGAGCTCATGCTCAACGCCGTCAACCTCACGTTCGTCACGTTCGCCCACATGCTCAACGACCGGGGTGGCCAGGCGATCGTGTTCTTCACGCTCGTGGTCGCCGCGGCCGAGGTGGCGGTCGGGCTCGCGATCATCGTGGCGATCTTCCGGCGCCGCCGCGGCGCAACCGCCGACGACGTCCGGCTGCTACGCGGATGAGCTCTCGCGACGTGCTCGACCTCGTGTGGCTCGTCCCTGCGTTTCCCATCGCCGGGGCGATCATCCTGTTGTTCTTCGGCAGGCGAATCGGGGAGCCGGTCGCAGGCTGGATCGGCAGCGGGCTGCTCGCGTGCTCCTTCGTGTGGTCGGTCGTGACGTTCTTCGCGCTGCGCGACGTCACGCCGCGTGCCCACGTGCGCAACATCTTCGACTGGTTCGTTTCCGGTGGCCTCAGCGTGAAGTTCGGCTTCCTCGTCGACCCGCTCTCGGTCACGTGGATCCTGTTCGTCACGGGCGTCGCCATGCTGATCCACGTGTTCGCGATCGGGTATATGCACGGCGATCCACGATTCGGCCGCTTCTTCGCGTACATGAACCTGTTCGTCGCGTCGATGCTCGTGCTCGTGCTGGGCAGCAGCTTCCTCGTCACGTTCGTCGGATGGGAGGGCGTCGGACTGTGCTCGTACCTGCTGATCGGCTTCTGGTTCGAGCGCAACGCCGCCGCCGTCGCCAGCAAGAAGGCGTTTATCACGACCCGCGTCGGCGACCTCGGGTTCATGGTGGCGATGTTCCTCATCTTCGCCAGTCTCGGGAGCCTCGACTACGCCCGCACGTTGCCGCGCGCGCACACGCTTGCGAACGGCACTGTCACCGCCATCGCGCTCCTTCTCTTTCTCGGTGCGATCGGCAAGAGCGCGCAGTTCCCGTTGCACGTGTGGCTCCCCGACGCGATGGAGGGCCCCACGCCCGTCTCCGCGCTCATCCACGCGGCCACGATGGTGACTGCGGGGGTCTTCATCGTCGCCCGTGCCCACTCGTTCTTCGAGGCGAGCGGCTCGGCCGGCGAGTGGGTCGCGTGGATCGGCGGGTTCACTGCGCTCGCGGCGGCGACCGTCGCGCTGGTGCAACCCGACATCAAGCGCGTGCTGGCGTACTCCACCATCAGCCAGATCGGGTACATGTTCGTGGCGCTCGGCGTCAAGGCGTACGCGGCCGCGGTCTTCCTGGTCGTCGTGCACGCGTTCTTCAAGGCCACGCTCTTCCTCGGTGCCGGCTCGGCGATCCACGGCAGCGCGGGCGTCCAGGACATGCGGGTCATGGGCCGCCTGCGCAAGTACATGCCCTACACCGCGGGCGCGTTCATCGTCGCGTGGCTCGCGATCGCGGGCGTCCCGCCGTTTTCCAGCTTCTGGGCGAAGGACGAGATCCTCACCAAGGCGTTCGACGCGCACAACTACGGGGTGTGGATCATCGGCAGCGTCACCGC
>DASVIY010000050.1:0-10315 GCA_036386195.1 Acidimicrobiia bacterium
ATCGCCGTCACACCCGCACTCGCGTTGGGCATCATCATCGGCACGAAGAACGGGCTCACGCGTGACGGGCCGCGCGTGAGGAACGTCTCGACGTTCGCCTCGAGGCTGTCGGCGTCGAGGTCTTCTTTGAAGCGCGCCGCCTCGGTGATCTGGTCGGGCTCAACGCCCAGCACCTCGACCGCAATCTCGGTGAGGGCGGCAAGTGCGTCAGCTCGGTTCATTGGGTTCCTCCTGCTGTGGGTGATATGGCTGTGAGTCGTGTCGTGGTCGTCGGTCGTCTGTCCGTTGTTGGTGTACCCGTGTGTCAGTGGCCCATGCTCATGCCCCCGTCGACCGGGATCAGCGCACCCGTGACATAGCCGGCGGCGTCGCTACACAGGAACGCAATCATCGCAGCGACCTCGTCGACCGTGCCGAAACGGGCGAGCGGGATTGCCGCTTCGGCCCGGGCACGCCACTCGTCATCGAGGCCGGCCGTCATCGCGGTATCGATCGCCCCGGGGGCGACCACGTTGCACGTGATGCTGCGTGGCGCCAGCTCGCGGGCGATCGCGCGCGTGACTCCGAGCAGCCCGGCCTTGGCGGCGGAGTAGTTGACCTGTCCGGCGTTGCCCATGTGCCCGGCTACTGATGACACGTTGACGATGCGGCCGAAGCGTGCCTTCACCATTGGACGGCTCGCCCGGCGGATCGTGTAGAACGCCGCAGTGAGGTTGGTGCGCAACACGTCGTCCCAGTCGTCGTCGGTCATGCGAGCGACCAGTCCGTCACGGGCGATGCCGGCGTTGTTGACGAGCAGCTCGACGGGACCCCACGCGTCTTCGATGATGGAGAAAGTGGCGTCGACGGCCGAGCCGTCGCTCACGTCACACCGAAGCGCGAGGGCTTCGCCCCCGGCTTGCTCGATCTCGGACTGTGTCGTCTTCGCGCCGTCGTCATCGCTGGAATAGCAGAAGGCGACGCGATTGCCCGCCGCCGCGAGCGCGGCTGCGGTGGCACGACCGATGCCCCGCGACGCGCCGGTGACGAGCGCCACCCGTGCGGTCATCGCTGGCCCCAGCGCACGAGCGCGCTCGCCCAGGTCATGCCGGCGCCGAACCCGGAGCAGAGCACTAGGTCGCCGTCACGCAGCCGCCCATCGTCCGCAGCCTCCGCGAGCGCGAGCGGAATCGATGCCGAAGACGTGTTGCCGTAGTGCTCGATGTTGACCACCGTGCGCTCCCGAGAGATGTTGAGCCGACCGGCCGCGGCCTCGATGATGCGGGCGTTGGCCTGGTGCGGCACGAACCACGCGACCTCCGAGGATGCCACGCCGGCGCGGTCGAGCGCGAGGTCGGCCGAGTCGACCAGGGCGCGCACGGCCCGACGGAACACTTCCGGACCCGCCATCTTGAGGAAATGCTCGCCGGCGGCCACTGTCTCGGCGGAGGTGGGGCGACGGCTCCCACCTGCCGGGATCTCGAGCAGCCCGGTGGCCGACCCGTCACACCCGAGGTCCCACGCGAGGAGCCCGGGTCCGTCGTCGGGCCCGGCAGACAGCACGACGGCCGCGGCGCCGTCGCCGAACAGGATGCAGGTGCCGCGGTGGTCGGGATCGGTCACCCGGCTGAGCGTCTCGGCCCCGACGATCAACGCGTTGCCGAGCGCGCCTGACGTGAGCAGCGAGCCACCGACGACGAGCGTGTAGACGAACCCTGCGCACCCCGCGGCGAGATCGAACGACCCACAATCGAGCCCGAGCCCTTCACCGACGAACGCGCCGGTGTGCGGGATCGGTTGCTCGGGCGTGGCGGTCGCGACGATCAGCAGGTCGATCTCGCCCGGCGTGAGCCCGGCATGCTTGATCGCGGCGGCACCGGCGTGGATCGCCAGCGAGGCCGTCGTCTCGTCGGCGCCGGCGATGCGGCGCTCGCGAATGCCGGTGCGTTCGACGATCCACGCGTCGCTGGTGTCGACGCGCTGCTCGAGGTCCAGGTTGGTGAGCCGTTGACGGGGGAGAGCGGTGCCCCATCCCGTAATGCGCGCGCGCATGCTCAAGCGACTCGCAGCCACGCGACAGGTTGGCCTTCGCGCAGACGTTCCCCGGCGTGGGCGAGCACGCCCATCAACTCGCCCCGGAAGGGGCTGCGGACGGGAGTCTCCATGCCCGGACCTTCGACGAAGCCGATGGCATCACCGGCGTCGATCATCTGCCCGTCGGTGGTCGCCGTCGTGCGGTAGATGCCGACGACGGGCGCGACGACCATGCGCTCCAAAACCGCCAGATGCTCGCCGTGCAGGAAGGCATCCATTTCAGTCCACCCCCCGGACGGCAGGCGCGCCGGCCTGTTGTGGTCCCGGTTCCGGGAAGATGATCGCGACATTCACGATGTGCAGCGCCCTTCGGAAGATAGCGGTGTGTCTGATCGAGCATCGACCATTCGCGTTACATCCGCGTCGCGGCGTGATGTCGCGCGGGTAACGTCCGCAGTGACGGTAGAGAGTTACCGAGAAGTATCGAGAACGCAGAGGAAGGTTTTCGCGCGATGTCGCATCCCGATTCAGCGGCGTTCATCGGCTTGTTGCCGCATCGACCGCCGTTTCGCTTCGTCGATGCGGTCGACGCGCTCGACGCGGGCGAGTCGGTTACTGCTCGGTATCGTGTGACCGGCGACGAAGCGTTTCTCGCGGGACATTTCCCCGGCAACCCGGTCTTTCCCGGTGTGATCCAGCTGGAAGCACTCGCGCAGACCGGCGCAATCGCGCTGCTCGCCGACACGCGTTATGCCGGCAAGTTGCCGCTGTTCGGTGGTGTCGAGAAGGTTCGGTGGCGTCGCGTCGTGCAACCCGGCGACGAATTGGTGATGTCAGTGACGCTCGAGCGACTCAGCGCTCGCGGCGGGTGGGGTATCGGGCGCACGACGGTCGATGCTGCCGTGACGTGCGAAGCGCGACTGTTCTTCGCGCTCGCGTGAGCAGCGCGGACACCTAGCTCGCGGGAAGGTTCCATCCCGGCGAGGTTGTGTCGTCATCGTCATCGAGAGACGGGAGCGGTGTGGCGAGATCGACCGCGCGCGGCGTCACGCGCCCGGTGGCGCGCTTTGCCTCTTGATCGCGGGCGATCTCCTCGGGGTCGTCGCCGAGGAGCAGGCGTGTCTCGGCCGTGTCATCGAGCGGCGGCTCCTCGCGCACGATGCGCCAGGGTGCGAGCACGATGAGGAGCAGCACGATGATCGCGACGATGGTGATCGTGAGTGCGACGAACGCTGCCGTCTGCACCGCAACCGGTTCGCTCATCGGAGTCTGCGATCTGAAGGCGCCATGGCTCCTGGTGTTCTGCGCGACACGGACATTGCGAGCGACCTGATCTTACCGGCGCACCCCGCCCGCAAGGACGGTTCATCCGTCGGGCAGCGGCGGAGGCGCGCATTCATTCACTCGAGGAATTCCCCCGGTATTTGGCGGTAATCCCACGAGTAAACGATCCCGGTCAGGGTGCCCGGAGAGGGACTTGAACCCTCACACCCTTGCGGGCAACGGATTTTGAGTCCGTCGCGTCTGCCGATTCCGCCATCCGGGCCGGTCGTCGAGAGTATCGTGCCGCGTTCGAATCGCCGGTGTTTCAACTCTCGGCGCTGAAATGTCGACATAACACATGATGAAACGCACTGTTGGAACCGCCGCGCTGTCATGTCTCCTCGGAATGTTCGCCCTCGCGGGCTGTTCAGCGGGTCCGCCGCTGGCCACCGCGTCGTCGATGGTCTGTCCGGTCACCGGTCACGTCGCCTTTAGCAACGACTGGCACGCGCCGCGAGCGGGAGGTCAGATCCACGAAGGAAACGACGTCATGGCGCCGCGCGGCACGCCCGTCGTCGCGGTCGTCGCCGGTGTTGTCGGCGTCCGGTTCGGCGCGCGCAGCGGGAACGCAGTGTGGTTCTCCGGCGATGACGGCAACGCATACTTCTACGCCCACTTCGAATGGCCGCCTGCAGTCCCTGACGGGGCTCACGTGCACCGCGGTGACGTGATCGGCTACGTGGGGAACTCGGGTGACGCGGCCGGCGGTCCGACCCACACGCATTTCGAGATCCACCCGCACCACGGCGACCCGATCAACCCGTACCCGACGCTCCTGGTGATCTGCCCCGACCGCTAAGGCTTCGGCGGCAGGCCGAACGCCAGGTTGAGCGCGCACAGCACGCTGAGCGTGGGGAAGGGGTTCACCGCAGGATCGCTGGCAGTGCCGGGGTGTATCTCGAAGTGGGTGTGCGAAGCGCCGCCGGCGGCGTTGCCGGTGGCGCCGAGGAATCCGACCACGTCACCCCTGTTGACGCGACGGGGAAAGAGCCCAAAGAAGCTGTCGAGGTGCGCGTAGTAGTACGCCACGCCGTCGTCGCCCTGCAGCCACACGGCGTTGCCGCCGAGCCCGCCGGTCTGTTCGGTGACGGTGCCCGGAACGATCGCGATGTCGGGCGTACCGAGGATGCCGAAGATGTCGTTGCCCTTGTGTGTGCGGCCGCCCGAGCGGGGCTGACCCCAGTCGTTGGTGAAGACGACCGGGCCCTGCACCGGGCACAAGGTGGCGCCGGTGTTGACCTGGCCCGCCGCCGCGCCCACCGCGCCGGCGCCGGCGAGGAACGCTTGCGTGTCCGCGATCGCCTGCAACTGCTGCCACGCCTTGGCCGCGACCGCCAGGCTGGCCGCGAGCTGCGCCTGCTCCTGCGCCAACGCGGTGACGACGTTGTCCTCGGCGACCTTGGCTTGCGCGAGCTGCTTCTGTTGCGCTTCCTGACGCTTCACCGTGCTCTTGAGGTCACCGATCATGTGGTTGTCGTGGTCGGCGACGCTGGCCGTCAGCTGCGTCGCGCGCGCCGCATCCTGGAGGTTGCCGGAATTCAGCGCGTCGAGCAGCGAGCCGGTGGTGTCGTGGGTGTAGAGGTCAGCCGCACGCTCGCGCACGTTCGTCCGCAACTGGTTGGCCCTGGCTTTGAGGCCCGGGATCTGGATCTCGAGCTTCGCGACCTCGGCCTCGAGCCTGGCCTGTTCGGACTGCGCCGCCGCATACTTCGTCGCGGCATCCTGGGCGGCAGCCTGGCTTTCGGCAAGCGCCGTCTTGGCGGCCGACAGCGGATCGGGAGGAGCGAGCGGCGGCGCGGCCCCACTGGGGACGGCCATCCCCGCGACCATCAGGGCGGTGAGCGCGAGGACAGAACACGCGTGACGAACGATTCCCTGCATCAATGGACCAGGATAGCGAAAAGGTACAAATGGTGTCAAGTGGTGTCGACTTCGTTGGCGGCTCTGGTGATTGATGTCGACCATCAGGGTGGGCGCGCTTGAGCCCTATCGACGTGACTCCCGGCTCGCCCCGCCCGATCGGGCCTCGGCAGAAGGCGTGGAATGCCCGTGCAGGCGAAGGTGCTCGGTCGCAACGCCGCCGCGTGCTACCGCTTGCCATCCGAATGAAGCCCGAGGGCGTCGTCGGCGCGTACTTCGCCGGCGTCGGCGCGCGTGACGTCGAGGCCATCCGCGACGTGTTCCACGACCATGCGGACCTGGTCACCGCGATCGGTGTCACCATCGACCGGGAGGCCATCGCCGCGTTCTACCGCGACATCGCGTTCCAATTCGCCGACCTCGAACCGCAGCCCGGGCCACTGGTCGTCGACGGCCACCGTGTTGCCGTGGAGATCGCGCTTCGTGTGAACGGCACGACGACGGCCGCCGCCGAGGTGTTCGAGGTCGATGGCGACGGTATCCGCCGCCTCGCGGTGTACCTGGACCGCCGCCTCGACTGATCGAAGAAGACCTACGACGCGCTTGCGCCGACCTGGTGCAGCTCGATGACGTTGCCTGCCGGGTCGTTCAAGAACGCTTGAAAGTTCGAGCCAACGGGGACGGGGTCGGTCACCTCGAGGCCTTTCGAGCGCAACTCGTCAACCGCGGCGTCGAGATTGGCGACCCGGATCGCGAAGTGCTGGCCCAAGTTGGGCGGGACGGGAGCTTCAATCAGATGGAGTTGCTGGATGCCGAAGTTGAGCCAGGCGCCGGCAAACCCGAAGTCGGGCCGGTCGTCGCGGAGCGTGCCGCCGAGTACGCCTGTGTAGAAGGCGATGTGTTCGTCCACGTCGGGCACGTTGACGGACACGTGATGGATGGCGAGTGGTTCCACAAAGCGGATTCTTGCCCGGCCCGGATTGACGCGCAATGGAAGCTCAGCTACCGCTCGAGATCCCCAACCGCTTCGCGATCACGTCGTTCATGATCTCGTCGGTGCCGGCGCCGATCCGCTGGAGGCGCGCGTCACGAAACGCCCGGCTCACGGGGAGCTCCTGCATGTAGCCCGCGCCGCCGTGCACCTGAAGGCAGGCGTCGACGACGTTGTTGACCATCCGCGCGCAGTGCACCTTGGTCATCGAGATCTCGGCGACGGGATACTCGCCGTGCTGGATGCGCCACGCGGTCATGTACACGAGCGCGCGCCCCGCCTCGACCTCGGTCGCGGCGTCGGCAAGCTTGTGCGCGATCACCTGGTGATCCGCGATCGGCCGTCCGAACGTGCGGCGTTCGCGCGCGTAGGCGATCGTCTCTTCGAGGACCCAGCTCGCAAGGCCGATGCACGCGGCGGCGCTCGCCATGCGCTCGTACTGGAGCTGCCACATGAGCTGCGAGAAACCCTCACCGGCCTCGAGGCCGATCAAGTTGGCGTGGGGCACGACCACGTCGTCGAGCGCGATCTCGGCCGTGTCGCTCGCCTGCATGCCGAGCTTCCGGAGCTTGCGCGAGACCGACACGCCGGGAAGATGCGTATCGACGAGAAACAACGAGATGCCCCGATGCGCGGCAGCGGGGTCGGTCTTGGTGACGAGCGTGAGGAAGTCGGCCCGCACCCCGTTGGTGATGAAGAGCTTGCGGCCGTTGATCACCCAGCTGTCGCCGTCGCGCACCCCGTGCGTCGTGATGGCGGCGACGTCGGAGCCGGCGTCGGGCTCGGTGATCGCGATCGCGGCGATCTTCTCTCCCGCGATCGCGGGGCGCAGGTAGCGCTCCCGCTGGTCGTCGGTGCCGAACTCGCCCAGCGCCGGCGTCGCCATGTCGGTCTGCACCGACACCGCCATCGCGATCGAGCCGCACCCCGAGCGGGCCAGCTCCTCGACGAAAACAATCTCCGCGGCGAGGTCGCCACCGGAGCCGCCCCAGCGCTCGGGGTAGTGCAGCCCGAGGAAGCCGAGCTCCCCGCAGCGGCGAAACACGTGGTCGGGGAAGAACCCGGCGTCCTCCCACTCCTCGATGTGTGGCCGGAGCTCCTTGTCGACGAAGCGGCGGACCGCCTCGCGCAGCTCGTCGTGCTCCTCGGTGAAGATGGGATACGCCATGGGGCCATTGTGCCCCGGCACAGGACCGGCCCGGGAACTTCGCCGCCACACGAGAAGGGTGACGACGCCGGACCGTTGCGCTCGTACAATGACCGGCCCATGTCCCAGTCGATCCTGCAGCGACGCCTCGTCGACGTGAGCGAGCGGCTCAAGCGCCTCCGCGCGGAAGTTGCCGTCACCGAGGAGCAGCTCGTCTATCTCGAAGACGAGGCCGAAGACGCACGGATGCGCGCCCTCGTCGCCGAGACACCGCTGGCCGACGTTGCGGCGCGCGATACCCGCCGGCACGCCGACGTCCAGGCCCGCCACCGCGACGCGCTCCGCCGGTCGATCGCCGAGCTCGAGCGCGAGTCCGACACGCTGCTCGACCGGATGGCCGCCGAGCTGTCCGCACCCTGACCGGAGCCCGGCACTCGTGACCGACACCCCCACTCCGACCGCGCGGACCCGCGTCGTGATCGCCGAAGACGAGGCGATCATCCGCCTCGACCTCAAAGAGCTGCTCGAAGAGGAGGGCTACGAGGTCGTCGGCGAGACCGGCCGCGGTGACGAAGCCATCGAGCTCGTGCGTCAGCTCCACCCCGACCTGGTGATCCTCGATATCAAGATGCCCGGCCTCGACGGCCTCTCGGCCGCGCGCCACGTCGCCGGCGAACGGCTCGCCGCCGTGCTCATCCTCACGGCGTTCTCGCAGCGCGACTTGGTCGAAGGCGCGCGCGACGCCGGGGCGCTCGCGTATCTCGTCAAGCCGTTCCAAAAGAGCGACCTGATCCCCGCGATCGAGGTCGCGCTGGCCCGGCACGCCGAGCTGAGCTCGCTGGAGCGCAGCGTCGGTGACCTCGAGGAACGGCTCGAGGCCCGCAAGATCATCGACCGGGCCAAAGGCCGTCTCATGGACGACCACGGGTTGTCCGAGCAGAACGCGTGGCGCTTCCTGCAGACCGAGGCGATGAACCGCCGGGTGAAAGTGCGCCGCGTCGCCGAGCAGGTCGTCGACGGCACGATCACGCCGTAGCCGCCCGGCGCAGCGCGGGTGTGCGCACGGAACCATGCGGGAGCGGTCGGCATAGCATCGGCGAGATGCCGAAGCTGCTGCTGCTCGACGGGCACTCGCTCGCCTTCCGCGCGTTCTACGCGCTGCCCACCGACCTCGCCACGCCCGACGGCACGATCACCAACGCGGTGTACGGCTTCACGTCGATGCTCGTGAAGGTGCTCGCCGACGAGCAGCCCGCGTACATCGCGGTTGCGTTCGACGCCGCCGGCCCCACATTTCGCGACGAGATGGACGCCGAGTACAAGGCGGGCCGCAAGGAGACGCCCGACGTCTTTCGTTCCCAGATGCCGCTCATCCGCGAGGTGCTCGACGCGCTACGCATTCCCGTCCTCGAAGTCGGGGGCGTCGAAGCCGATGACGTCATCGGCACGCTGGCCCGGCGGGCCCGTGATGCGGGCATCGACGTGGTGGTCGTGACCGGCGACCGCGACGCCTACCAACTTGTCGAAGACCCGCACGTCAAAGTGCTCTACAACCGCCGCGGCGTGTCCGACTACGTGCTCTACGACGAAGCCGGCATCTTCGAGCGCACCGGCGTCACACCGTTGCAGTACCCCGAATATGCGGCGCTGCGCGGCGACACGAGCGACAACCTGCCCGGCGTGCCCGGCATCGGCGAGAAGACCGCCTCGAAGCTCGTGGCCACTTACGGCACGCTCGAGGCGATCCTGGAGCACCTCGATGAGCTGCCCCCGAAGCAGCGGCAAAACCTCGACGAGATGCGCGACCGCGTCCTCAAGAACCGCGAGATGTCGCTGCTGCGCTGCGATCTCGATCTCGGCGTGAAGCCCGACGAGCTCCGCCAGGGTGCGTGGGACCGCGAGCAGGTACGCGTGCTGTTCGACCAGCTCGCGTTCCGCACGCTCTGGCAACGGATGCTCGACGCCGTCGGCGAGGCCGCGGCCGTCGAGGAGTCGGAGACGCTCGAGGTGGAGGTCACCGTCGCTCGTGACGCGAAGGCCGCGCTCACGGTGCTGCACGCGGTGGCGGAAGCCGGCACTGGATACGCGCTCGAACCGCGTTGGGGAGCCGCGCCGGTCACGAGCACGCTTGTCGGTCTCGCAGTGGCGCGCGATGACCGTCACGTCGATTACCTCCACGGCGAGGTGGTGCGCGACGAGAAGGTGCACAAGGCGCTCGCCGCGCTGCTCGGCGCCGGCGGGCCGCCGCTGGTCGCGCACCGGGCCAAGGAGCTGATGCACGGACTCGGTGTCGACGTGCGTTCCCTGCACCACGACACCGCGATCATGGCGTACCTGCTCGACCCGGGGGAGGGGAAGTACCTGCTCGACGCGCTCGCGCAGCGGTTCCTCTCGCTCGAAGTGCGCTCGCCCGACGCCGAGGAGGGCACGCTCGATCTCGACGGCGAGAGCGGGGTCGAGGAGACGGGCCGGCGGGCGGTGGCCGTCCTGCGGCTTGCGACGGTGCTCGCCGACGCGCTCGACGCACGCGAGCTGACCGATCTCTACGAGCGCATCGAACGTCCGCTGGTGCGCGTGCTCGCCGGCATGGAAGACACCGGGGTGAAGATCGATCGGGAGTTCCTCGAGGAGCTGCGCGCCGAGCTCGCGGCGCAGTGCGAGCAGTACATGGGCGAGGTGTACGCGGCGGCGGGGGAGCAGTTCAACGTCAATTCCACTCCGCAGCTGCGGGTCGTGCTGTTCGACAAGCTCGGGCTCACGCCGGTGAAGAAGACGAAGACGGGCCCGTCCACCGACGCCGACTCGTTACAGAAGATGGCGCTCGTCAACGACCACCCGATCCTCGACGCGCTGTTGCGCTACCGCGACGTCGAGAAGCTGCGCAGCACCTATGCCGACGCATTGCCGCCGCTGATCGGTCCCGACGGTCGCATCCACGCCACGCTGAAGCAGACCGACACCACGACCGGGCGCATCTCGAG